>VEQL01000021.1 GCA_018883245.1 Chthoniobacterales bacterium | reverse complement strand
GCTCCAGAGGGTCGCGCAGTCGGAGCGGACGGTGTTCTTCGTGCCGGGAGCAAGGGGCAACTTGGTGAGGAACGCACCCAGATCGAGAGTGCCGATGCTGGCAATGGTCTTGTCCGGGAAGGCCTCGGTGAGTTTGCCCAGATTGATCGAAAGGCGGGTGCAATAATTCTCGTCCCGCCCCGCCGCGCGTTTGCTTTCCAACAGGCTTTTGACCGCATCAGTCACGGCCACGCTCGCCGATTGGCGCTTCAAGTGATCGAGCGCAAACTTAATCGCGCGCTGAATTGTCCATCCGTAGCGGCTCAATTCCTCGTGGTCGAAAGCCGATGCGCCTTCATTCTGCCGCTTGGTGCGGGCGATGATCGCCGCGCCCTCGGCTTCGTCTTTGGTCGCGTAGAATTTGCGCTCGCCCCCGGTGGCGGTGCGCGCATCGACCATCCAGCGTTGACGGGATTCGATCCAACGGATAAACGGCCATTGATGCGTCTCGTCCTGCTTTCCGTTGGCTTTGCTTTTGCGGAGTGTTTTCGTCTTCATCAGCGCGATTTATTGGCACTTCGTTGGCACTTTGCAAGCCTTAACAGAGTAGAACAGCTACCTTGACACGGTAGGGGTCACAGGTTCGAACCCTGTATCGCGCACCATCGCGCCAACCGCCGCAGCGAGGCAAGCACTGCAACTGTCTGCTCGCGCAAAGGAGCAGATTCGTTTAGCTTCTCGACGATGAATTTTCCCCGGACAGCCGCATTGCTCTGCCTTGCTGCGTCAACAGTTCACGCAGAGAAACCCGCGGCGCCGCCGCCACCGGTGAGGACCGTGCTGAATGGAGGTTTCGAGCGGTCATTTCAGTCCCCGAATCTCTGGAGCGGCATTGACAAGGATGGAAATCTGGCCGGTTTTCGCACGCAAATGCCGGTTCTGAACGAAAGCGGAAACATAGCCGACACGCCGCTTCCGATTTCTCCCGCCATCGGTGACCTCAATGGGGACAATTTACCGGATATCCTTGCCTCGGATCCCGTCGGCTACATCCGCATTTATTTCAACAGCGGGACGGCGACGGAACCCAAGTTCACCTTCGGGGAACTGACCATGCCCTACCTCGCGCTTCGTGAGGGTCAGCCGCCGTGGACGCTTCCCACATTCGGGGGAGTCGAGGCGGGGCGCTGGGGTTATCTTTGGGTCAACAGGCGCAAAGGTGTGTCTGTTGCCCTCGCGGACAACGGCAACGCCGGGAAACTCGACTTGGTCGCCGGCACCTACAACGGCGAGATATTTCTCATCCCCAATACCGGGAGCGCCAAGGCACCGCTGTTTGCTCAACCACAATCGTTGGCGAAAGCCAATCTGAAACTCACGAAGAACCCGGATTCCCGGTGGGGGAATGTCTTTGCGCCTTTGATGTATGACTGGGACGGCGACAAGAAGCCCGATCTTCTCGTCGGCGAAGGCTCTTACTCAGCCAATAATGTGCACCTTTTTCTGAATTCTGGCACGGCACTGGCCCCGATGTTCAGCGAAGAAAAACGCCAGCCTTTGGCTCTGGGCGAAGGTCGGGAGCAACTGCGCCCGGCTTTGGCCGATGCCAACGGCGACGGCCAACTCGATTTGGTTGTGGCCGACCGGCGCGGACGTCTCACCGCTTATTTGCGGCCGCAAGGGTGGAAATTCGGAGACACGATCAAACCTTCCGGGTATCTGGCGAAGAGCGGCGGCCTCACCCAAGACGAAAACCAGGCGCTGGTTCTTGGCGCGGGAATCCACGCAATAGCTGCGGGCGATCTGAACGGCGACGGGTTATTCGATCTGGTCACGGGAAAGAACACCGGCCGCATGATGTGGCTTGCCAATAAAGGAACGAAGGAGCAGCCGAAGTTCGAAACTCCCGCCGACCTAAAAGGCACCGCGCCGACACCCGGCGTCTGGCTCTTGCCTTCGCAGTGGGACATCGAAGTCGGTCTGATGAAAGGCAATTTTTTCGCCTACGCGAGTTGTGTGGGATCCCAGGAAGACGCCAGCGCGGAACCGCGCGAGGGTTCCAAAGTGCTCAAACTCGGATACGCACCATGTCCCAACAAAGTGATGCCACGGCCGATATGGAGCTCGACGGCGTCCGGAAACACTGGGCAAGCGCCGGACGATGACGCTCTTTTCCGGGCATCCGCCGAGGAGCGCGGGCGGATAAGCCCGCCCAACATTTTTATCATCCGCCAGAGTATCCAATTAGAGATCGGCAAGACATACACATTCAGCTTCCAGGCAAAAGGTGCGAAAGTTTCGAACGAAAAAGTGACCATTGCATGGCGCGGCTACAAAAAACTGGGCGAGGACCGCCTTGTGCGGAAAGAACGCGGGGCCGTGGAAAGGAAAGCGAACGCGATCGCTGAAGCCCGCAACGAATCCTTTGATTTCAGCGCCGGATCCTCATGGGGAACCGTCAACAAGCAGATCAAGGTTGATTTCAAAAACGAGCGCGAGCTGAACAAAGAAAAGCTCACCTCGGAAGGTGTCATCGAAATCATATTCGAACTCATGGCACCCGACGGCGTGCTGTATCTTGATGACATTAAGTTGGTCCCTTCCGCATGAGATCGATCACGAACGAAGCAATGAAAACCCCGACCCCGAAAATACTCGCTGCCACGGCGGCCATGGTCGTCGTGGCTGGCGCAGGTTGCTCGCCGCATGTCTCGCAAAACGCTTCGGGATTGAACATCCGCACGGTTCCGTTCGGACCCACGGTCCAGATCGGCGGGGTGGATGATGACGACGACACGCCCGTCTCGGTGAATGTGGCGCGTCGCCCCGGCCAATCCGTGGTGAAGGTCTCTGAAGATTGAGCCTCGCAGTCGGGGCGAGGTCCCGAAGCGGGCGCGACAAAAGCCACCCGCTTGTTTAATCTCATCCGCTGGTGACGCGAACTGAACGAACAGACAAGCGCCCGGGTTGGAAGAGGGCTGCAGGGGTGCTTTTCTCGGCGCTGTTGACTCTCGCCGCCCTGGTTGCGATCCGCGGTCCGGACACGATCGGCTCGAACATCGCCGAAACAATCGGCGCGTGGAAACTTTCCGGCCCCTCGGCCTGGCATCCGTCCGCGGTCTTTTCAATATTTGCACAGCCGCCTTATTCCCTTTTCGGCCCTCGCGGTTGGCAGAACGCACACGTCGTTGTGGCGTGGGCGTCACTGGTTTGCTGGCTCATGCAACTACCCGACCGCGCGTGGAGGGGGTTGACGCCGCTTGTTCCCGCACTGCTTGCGGTTGTGCTTTCCAGCTCTTCTTCGGGCCTCGCCGGATTCGGCTTGGCAGTGCTGGTTTTGTCGGTCGCACGCTTGGTTGCATTAGGAAAATCCGCACCGCTCAGCGTTGCGGCGATTGTCTGCGCCGCATGGCTGTCTTCTTGGCTGTCACCCGGAGCCCTGCCGGTCGTCGCGGCGCTTCTTCTGGACCTGTCCCGCGTCATGCCACGCCGGCAAATCTTGCTCGCGACCGGCTTGGGCTTTTTGGCCTGCCAACTCACGCCATGGGGAATGTCCGTCTGGTCGAATACACAGATCTTTGCCTGCTGGTCGCCGCAGCCGGATTTGTCCCCGGAGGCGGTCATCGCTCTCTTGGCAAGTCTGGCTTGCCTGCCGCTGGCGTGGCGCTCGCTCGCACAGGACAGGGCCATCGGGGCTGCTGCCGCGCCCTCTTTGCTTTTTCTTTGCTCCACGTTTGGCCAAACCGAGTTTCTCTGGCCGGCGGCACTATTCATGATTCCGTGCTGGGTCCAAGCGAAGGAGCAACTGCGCCGCAGCGGCCTGAACATCCGTTGGTGGATGCAGTCCGCACTGCTTGTTTGCGCGGTCGCGCTTGCATCCGCCACCGCCGCCCGCGCATTGCCTAAGTGGTATAGCTTGGCGATGAGCGACGCGGTTGTCATGCCGACGCTGACAAGGCAGCCCGAGCATGACGGTCCAATTTACATCAACCCGCGCGGACGGGCTCTGGCGCGGTTCGCCGGCCCACTGCCACCGGCGGGTTCCGGGCAAGACGATGCGGCGATGCTCCGGCTCGGACGCGAACCGTCTCTCTGGCGGGAGCAAGACCGCCGCGAGAGATACAAGTCGGTCTGGCTTCTTGGCGAAAAATCCGATTATGCGCCATTGGCCCGACACCTTGGAGAGTCGGCCGATTGGAGGCTGACTGCCGCGGACGCAACGGGAGTTGTTTTTACCCGCGCGCCGCGAACGGGGGAATTTGCCACGGAGCCCGCGCGGCAGGCCGCACGCGAGATGTGGGGCGGCGCGAACAAGTCGGTATTTCTCGCCGGCTCCGCCTTGGCCTGTCTGGCTGCAGGTGCCGTGCCCGAAGCGGACGAACTTTCCGCGGCATCCGTGAAAAGTTCCGACCACTCTGCCGTGGCGGCTGCCGCGCGGGCGCTCGTGCTCGTGTCCGCGGGAGATGTGCGCGAGGCGGTGAAGATGTCCGCACTCGCAACGCAGCTGGATCCTTCGCTTCCGGAGGCATGGGAATCACGCACCGAGGCATTGCTGCACGCGGGGCAATCGGACGACGCCTACGCCTGCGCAAGGCGCCTGATGACTTTGGCGCCGGGCGATGCCGGTGCGTTGTGGCTCGCGGCCCGCGCCGCGAACGCCGCACGCGCATTGCAAAGCGAGGCGGAAATACTCGAAAAACTCGTCGCGTTGACGGAGGGGCGGGGCGGCGATGCGAGCTTCTACCAGCTCTACCTCGGTCAATCCTACGCCAAGCAGGGCTTGGGTCGTCCGGCCTTGCGGGCCTTGGAGAAAGCCGCCGCGGCGCCGGGATTATCCGACAGGCAGCGCGAACAGATCCGCGAAGAAGTCGAGCGCGTCCGCGCGGCGGCGGAGAGGCCGTGACTTCCGTTTCTGCTTAACGCGCGGCAGCCCGCGGCTTACATTTCCGGACGTGAAGAAAAAATCCGCCCGACCCGCCAAATCCGAAATGCGCCGCTACTCGTCCCCCGTTCTCGACGGGCCGGAACGCGCCCCGAGCCGAGCCATGCTCTACGCCGTGGGCTACCGCGAGAGCGATTTTGCCAAGCCGCAGGTCGGCGTCGCCTCCACATGGAGCATGGTCACGCCGTGCAACATGCACATCGACGAACTCGCGCGCGAAGCGGCCGGCGGCATCAACGCCGCCGGAGGCAAAGCGACAATTTTCAACACCATCACGATCTCCGACGGCATATCGATGGGCACCGAGGGGATGAAATACTCGCTCGTTTCGCGCGAAGTAATCGCCGACTCGGTCGAAACCGTGGTCGGGTGCGAAGGGTTCGACGGCTTTGTGGCAATCGGAGGCTGCGACAAAAACATGCCGGGATGCATGATCGCCATTTCACGTCTGAACCGCCCCGCGGTCTTCGTTTATGGCGGCACCATCCTTCCCGGGTGCCTCAACGGACAAAATCTCGACATCGTTTCGGTTTTCGAGGCCGTGGGCAAACGTGCGGCTCATTCCATCGACGACCGTCAGCTGCAAAAAATCGAATCTTGCGCCATCCCCGGAGCGGGATCGTGCGGCGGAATGTATACCGCCAACACCATGGCATCCGCCATTGAAGCCATGGGCATGAGCCTGCCGAACAGTTCGGCGCAGGCCGCTGTCTCCAAACACAAAAAGCAGGATGCCCGTGAAGCGGGCGCGGCGGTTCTCAATCTCCTGCGCCGCGGCATCCGCCCTTCCGACATCATGACGCGCGAAGCCTTCGAGAACGCGATCACGGTCGTCATCGCTCTGGGCGGATCGACAAACGCCGTGCTCCACCTCCTCGCCATGGCCCACGCAGCCAATGTGAAACTCTCGATCGATGACTTCACACGCATCGGAAAGCGCGTCCCTGTGCTTGCCGACCTCAAGCCGAGCGGCAAGTTCGTCGTGTCCGAGTTGGTGGCTATCGGCGGCATCGTGCCGATGATGAAAGAGTTGCTCGCGGCAAAGCTGCTCCATGGCGACTGCCTCACCGTGACCGGCAAGACGCTCAAGCAGAACCTCGCGGCATTCCCGGCCTATCCGAAGGGCCAGAAGATCGTCCGCCCGCTCTCGGATCCGATCAAAAAAAACAGCCACCTTGTCATTCTCTACGGGAATCTGGCTCCGGGTGGTGCGGTCGCGAAAATTTCCGGCAAGGAGGGTGAAAAGTTCCGCGGCAAGGCGCGCGTCTTCGAGTCGGAAGAGAAAGTGCTCGCTGCAATCCTCGACGGCACCGTCAGGAAGGGTGATGTCGTTGTCATTCGCTACGAGGGACCCAAGGGCGGCCCGGGCATGCGCGAAATGCTGGCCCCGACATCGGCCGTGATGGGCAAAGGACTCGGCACGGATGTCGCGCTCATCACCGACGGCCGCTTTTCCGGGGGAACGCACGGCTTTGTCGTCGGCCACATCACCCCCGAGGCATTCGACGGCGGTCCGCTTGCGCTTGTGAAGAACGGCGACACCATCGAGATCGATGCCGTGAAACACACGCTTACATTGGATGTCACCGCCGCAGAACTGAAAAAGCGGCGCGCCAAGTGGAAGCGCCCGGCGCCGCACTACCGCCGGGGAATCCTCGCCAAATACGCGGACCACGTGACCACAGCCTCGCAGGGGGCCGTGACCGACGCGGGGTTCTGATGCTCCGCGCGGTCATTTTCGACTGGGACGGCGTCGTCGTCGATTCCTCCTCTCACCATGAGCGCAGCTGGGAGATCCTTGCTGCAAAACGCGCACTGCCCCTGCCGCCGGGGCACTTCAAGCGGGGCTTCGGAAAAAAGAACAACGTGATCATCCCCGATCTCGGATGGGCCACGGACCCGGCGGAGGTGGACGCCTTGGCGCGCGAGAAGGAGGAAATCTACCGGGCTTTGGTTCGCGAACACGGCATCCATCCCCTCCCCGGAGTGCGCGAACTCTTGGTCTCACTGGAGGCGGAAAAAATCCCCTGCGCTATCGGATCTTCCACCGAGCGCGCAAACCTCGACTTGCTCCTCGACTTGATGGACCTTCGGCGTTTCTTCCGCGTCATCGTCTCGGGCGAGGACGTCACCCACGGCAAGCCCGATCCCTCCATTTTCCTGCTCGCAGCGAAGCGTCTGGGCGTGCCGCCGACCGACTGTGTTGTGATCGAAGATGCGCTCGTCGGTTTGGAGGCGGCCAATCGCGCGGGGATGCCCGTCCTTGCCGTGGCCACGACCGAACCTCTTTCTTCATTGAAAGAGGCCGACAAGGCGGTGGGAAGTCTGGCGGAGGCAAACCCCGCACTTCTGCGCGACATGGCGCAGGCGAAAAAATCCTGACCCAACCGCTTGCACAGCGGCCCGATCAATGGAAAAGTCGGTCATGGCCACTTCGAACGTGATCTCACACCGACTCAAGTTGCACCTCCCTTACCACGGCCCCGCACTGAGAACCATCGCCTGTCTGATCGAGGAGAATCTTGCCTGTCACCCTTCGCCCAACGCCAAGCTCGAAGGTCTCGAGGGCGAGTGGGGACCGGACATCGCCGAGTCTTGGAAGGCGCTGCACGATATCAAGGTTCAGTTGGAGTCAGCCGCCGACCGCGTCGATGCGGCCTGCGAGAGCGCGGACTGCTGAGAGGTCGCCACCCTTTCCGGCTTCACGCGCCTAACTTCCGGGCGTCTTTTGCAACATTGACGCCAGCCTTTTATCGGGTCCGGCGCCCAGCTCGAGAGCCTTTTCGTAGTGACGTTTCGCCAAGGCGATCGAAGGGGGCTTGGCCGTGGCGTAGATGACAGCAAGGTTGAAATGCGCCTCGGCATAGTCCGGCTTCACGGTGATGGCACGGCGCAGGGAACCCTCGGCTTTTCCAAATTGCCCGAGCTGGCTTGAGGCGACCCCGAGGTAATTGAGTGTGATCGGATCGTCGGCGACCACGGTGTTCGCTTTTTCCAGGAGGGCCACCGCATCCTCACTGCGGTTTTGCTCGATCATCACCGCGCCAAGAGTGGTCAGACTGAATGCGTCGTTGGGATCGACCTTGATTGCTTTTTCCAAGGCAAGCTGTGCCGCAGTGAGTTTGCCTTGGCGGAATTGCGCGACACCCAAGTTGGCCAATGCAACCACGTTGTTGGGCTGAAGGTCCGCCAGCTTCTGGTAAAGCTGCTCTGCACGTGCGAAGTTGCCGCGAACAAACTCGTCACGCGCCTCGTTGACGAGTGCGATGGTTTCGGGAGACTGGTCCGCGGCGGCATCGAGCGACTGGGCTGCAGCGGCAGCCTCCGAGCCGGGTGCGGGGGACTGGGCAGACGACTCATCCGGCTGCGCCGGCGCCGTGGCATCGGGCGACTGTCCGTCAACCGCAGCTGATGAATCGGCGGTTTGCAGCTCGCCATCCTGCTTTTGCTCATCCGTCGATTTGTCCGCAGGGGCCACACCGTCAACCTCGGGTTTGAGGACTTCAACGCGGGCCGACATCTTTGCCGCGTCGGCGTCGAGCAGCGTGACCACCGGAGACTTGAGCATCTCCTGCTCGGCGTCGGTGAGCTTGAGCGTGGGTTTGGCAAGTTCGTTGATTTTGTCGTTGAGCGTGTCCGAGCGGATCTCAAGGCGCTCCATCTCCTCTTGGGCGAGCCGGTAGGCCTGCTCGCGGCGCGCCTGTTCCTTGATCTGCCGCATGATGATGCCCCGCAGGATCTCGTTTTCTTCCTGAATAAGCTTGGCTTCGGCGGCGGTGACGTCGCCGAGCTTGACCGCCGCCAAAGCCCCGGTGACTTCGTCATACTGCGCGAGCAATTGGTCGTTCATCGCCTGCAACTCGTCGAAACGATGCCGGTCATCCTTGAGCTTGGTCTGGGCATCGGCCAATTCGGAACGCACCTTGTCGAGGTCGCCCTGCAAGCCTGCGATGACCTGCTCTTTGGCGGAGGCATCGCTTTCCATGCCCGTGATTTTTGCCGCGGCCTCGGTCAGCTTGCTTTCAAGCTGGCGATTGGCCTCGATAAGCTCGGCGTTTTTTTCGAGCGCCGTCTTGGCCTCGGCAACCTGTTTTTCGGCTTCGTCGCGGGCGGCGATCAGCTGCGTCCTTTCGGCCTCCAACTCGGCAACGCGAGCGGTGAGTTGCTGCGCCTCCTGCTTGGCGGTGTCCGCTTGGGCGACCGCCTCGTCGCGCGCCGAAACAAGCGATTCCTTTTCCTTCTCGAGTTCGGCCACGCGCGACTTGGCCTGCTCGGCTTCGGCCTTCAGCGATTCGGCCGCGGCTTGCGCTGTCTGCAAATCGCCGGTCAACGCCTCGATCTGCTTGGCGCTTTCCGCCATGCGTGCTGCGGCTTCCTCTTTGTCAGCCATGGCCGCGGCCAATTTTTCCTCGAGCGCTTTGCCGCCGGACGACGCTGCTCCTCCGCCCTGCTCGGCCTGCTGCAGCCGGAACTGGAGGTCCGTGACGAGGACCTTGGTTTTCTCGAGTTCCATGCTCGCGCCGGTGAACTCGGCCTCGGCGCGGCGCAGTTTTTCTTCGAGTTCGGCCCCGCGGCTTTTTTCCGCCTCGAGTTGCCCGAGCAGTTGACCGGCATCTTCGCCGCCTGCGGGAGCGGCGGCCACCGGTGTATCCGGCGACGCGGGGTCCTCTGTCGAGTCGGCCGAAATGGAAATGCTCGGGGGCGCGGCGCCCGCGGACTTTCGCGGCGGAGCCACCGGCGGAAGAGTGTCCTCCTCACCCGACAAGTCGGGAAGGTCGGGCGGCGGCCCGAGAGTCGGCGAATCCAAGCTACCCTCCAGGCGCACCAGCGCTTCCTGCGTTTTCTTGAGACGGAAGTCCACGACCAGCGGCTGCCAGTCGGGATTTTGCGACTTGAGCTGACCCAACTGGCTCGCCACAAAGCGGAACTTTGCCGCCGCCTCGGACTGCTGGCCATCGCGCTCGAGCCGCTCCGCACGCTGGTATTCCTGGTAAGCGGAAAAAAATATTCCAGCCGGGTCATCCTGCGCCGCCACATCGGCGGCGAGGACCACCGTTGCCGCAAACGCCAAGAGCGACAAAATGCCGGATTTCATGGACCATAACACTTAATTCAGGAGCCGGAAAAATGCAATGGGCGGGCAGGCACGGGAGTTCCGGCCAGTTTGACAGCGGAGGTCGGGGCGGGTAGGTTTCGCGGAGTCGGCTTCTGGATGAAAATCGGGTCCGGCTAATCCCCATGGAGTCCCTGCTCGAAAGGCATGTGTTGGTCCTCAACCGGCTTTGGCAGGCGGTAAACGTCTGCAGCGCACGCCGGGCTTTCACCCTGCTCTACCAAGGCCACGCGCAGGTGGTATGGCGTGATCCGGACAACAATTACCTCACCCACGACTTCGGCAGCTGGCACGACTTTTCAGAAAAGTCACCCGAGGCTGAAATGGTCCAATCGGTGCGC
Source organism: Chthoniobacterales bacterium (assembly GCA_018883245.1). Taxonomy (NCBI): domain Bacteria; kingdom Pseudomonadati; phylum Verrucomicrobiota; class Spartobacteria; order Chthoniobacterales; species Chthoniobacterales bacterium. The sequence continues at coordinate 38,773 of VEQL01000021.1, read as the reverse complement.
TTCAAGATCCGAGTCCCGACGGTGATCGTCCTCGTCCTTTTCGACCGCTTGCCAAGCAAGGAAGTCAAGTTCACGCGGCAGAACATTTACGAGCGCGACGCGCACACTTGCCAGTATTGCGCCCGCACGCTCGACCGCCACGAACTCAATCTCGACCATGTTTTGCCCAGGCAGAGGGGCGGACAGACCACTTGGGAAAACGTTGTCTGCTCGTGCATTCCCTGCAACACACGCAAAGGCAACCGCCTTCCGCACGAAGCGAACATGATTCTCCTCAAAGAGCCGAAGCGGCCGCGTTGGCGTCCGTTCATCCACCTCACCTACTCGTCTTCAATCCACGACAGTTGGCGGCATTTCGTGGACGTAGGCTGCTGGAATGTGGAACTCGGCGACTGAGACCCTTCCTTTCTTGCCAGCGCGGGCATCGCGATGATAAGAAAAGGACCATGAAATTTCTCCCCGCCCTCGCCGCTCTTGTGGCAACCGCCTCATTGGCCAGCGCCGACATCCAGCAACCGCCTTCCTCCGAATGGGGGCCCACGCGCAAGCTGGGCCGGGGCCTGGGCAACATCTGCTACGGCATCACCGAGTTGCCCGATTCCATGATGTCGGTGAACTACTTCGAGGGAAACTCCGCCGCTTTCAGCTACGGCATCGTCCGCGGTCTGGGCCGCACGCTTGCGCGCCTCGGCTACGGACTCTACGACACTCTTCTTTTCCCTTTCCCGACCTACAAAGGGACGTATGCGCCTCCCTACCGCAGCAACGTGCAGTGGATCTGGAGCGGATATTCGGAATTCCCGCCGGAGTTGCTCTTCGAGACGCGTTACCCATACGTCCGCGACGACCAGCAGGACCCCTGATCTTGTCCCCTCACTCCCGGTGCGGCTTGTAACCGCGCACGAAGCGAGTGCGGAATTCCGAAAAATTTCCCGCCTCCAGCGAGGTGCGCATGCGCTCCATGAGGGCGAGGTAAAAATGCAGGTTGTGAAGCGTGATCAGCCTCAGGCCCAAGATTTCCTCCGCCTTGACGAGATGCCGCACATAAGCACGTGAGAAATTCGCGCAGGCGTAGCATGTGCAACCTTCCTCGATCGGTCCTTCGTCGAGCGTGAAGCACGCATTTTTCAAATTCAGGGTTCCCGAGTCGGTGAATGCCGTTCCGTTGCGCGCCACGCGCGTGGGCAGGACGCAGTCGAACATATCGATCCCGCGCGCCACCATCTCGACCAATTGCGGCGGAGTGCCGAGACCCATGGCGTAGCGCGGCCGGTCGGAAGGAAGCCACGGCACCGAATTCTCCACGGCTTTCATCATCTCTTCCTCAGGTTCCCCCACGCTCACGCCGCCGACAGCGTAGCCGTCCCAATCCATCGCCACCAAATCACGTGCCGACTTCTCCCGCAGGTCCGCGTAGGACGAACCCTGCACGATCCCGAAAAGCAAGGGGCGCGGACCGCTCCGGTCGCGCGACGCCCACCAATCAAGGCATCTCCGCTCCCAGCGCAGTGTCAGGTCGAGGCTGCGCGCGGCCTCTTCGCGGGGACAAGGGTGCGGAGGGCACTCGTCGAAGGCCATGACGATATCCGATCCGAGCGTGTCCTGGATCTCCATTGATGTCTCCGGACCTATGAAGCAGGGCGCACCGTCGAGGTGGTTTTGGAAATGGACGCCCTCCTCGGTGATGCGCCTGAGTTTGGAGAGCGAGAAAACCTGGAACCCGCCGCTGTCAGTGAGAATCGGACCATCCCAACCCATGAAGCGGTGCAGACCGCCGAGTTTGCGGATCACCTCGAGACCGGGACGCACAAAGAGGTGGTAAGTGTTGCCGAGAACGACCTGCGCCCGGAGTTCGTGGAGTTCGCGCGGGCTCACGGCTTTCACCGTGCCCTGCGTTCCCACCGGCATGAACACCGGAGTTTCGATCACTCCCCGACGGGTGCGCAGACGCCCGCGCCGCGCGGCCGATGAGGCGTCCGTCGCCAACACCTCGAAATGTTGTGCGCTCACCGCGAGATTTCCCAAGCCGTGCGCCCGCCGACGATCGTGCGCAGCGCGCGCCCGCGCAATTTCCACCCGTGGAACGGCGTGTTGCGGCCCTTCGTGGCGAACAGTTCCTTGTCCACCACCCACTCACGCGCAGGGTCGAGAATGGTGACATCACCCGGCCTACCAGCGCCCAGCGTCCCGCGATCCAGACCGAGCAATCGCGCGGGATTCACCGTCAGCATCGCAACCATCCGCGGAAGATCAACCGCCCCCGTGCGGTGGAGGAGAATCTCGCAGAACAACCCGACCGCCGTCTCCAGGCCCACGATACCAAAAGGCGCGGCGGCGAATTCGACTTCTTTCTCGTAAACCGTGTGCGGCGCGTGGTCCGTCGCCAGAATGTCGATGGTCCCATCCGCCAAACCGCCAAGCAAGGCGTCGATATCCGTCTGTTCGCGCAGCGGCGGGTTCATTTTGAAATCCGTGCTGTAATCTTTGAGCGATTCATCGGTGAGCGCGATGTGGTGCGGGCAAACCTCGCCGCTGAGGGAAACCCCGCGGGCCCGCGCCTCGCGCATGATGCGCACGCTGCCCGCGGCCGAAAGATGCTGGCAGTGGATGCGCGCACCGGTCAGTTCTGCAAGCATCGCATCGCGCGCGACAATGATCTCCTCCGCCATGCGCGGCCAACCCGGAAGCCCGAGCACCGTGCTCCAGAATCCCTCGTGCATCGCAGCCTCGGCCCCCGCCACCGATGTGTCCTGGCAGTGGTCGAAGAGTGGAAGGTCGAACATGCGGCAGTATTCCGCGGCGCGCCGCATCACTTCATGGTTCTGCACGCACCGCCCATCGTCCGTGACCGCCACGATTCCGGCCGCGGCCATCGCGCCGATCGGCGCGAGTTGTTCACCTTTCGAACCGACCGTGATCGCACCGGTGGGGAAAACATTGACCGCACCCGCCGCCGCGGCGCGCTCCTGCACCCACGCGATAATACCCGGGTGATCGGCAACGGGTTGGGTGTTGGGCATGGCCACGACGCTCGTGAAGCCGCCGGCCGCCGCCGCCCGGGTTCCGGTTTCGATGGTTTCCTTCGCGGATTGCCCCGGTTCCCGAAGGTGGACATGGATATCGATGAATCCTGGACAGACAACGAGGCCCGCCGCGTCAATCTCCTGCGCTCCGGGCGCGGGAACATCGGAAAATTTTCCATCCACAATGAAGACATCGCCCTTGTCGTCGCGTCCTGTGGCCGGATCGATGACACGGCCGCCACGAATGTTCACACACGCGCTCATGCGTCCTCCTTTTGCGCCACCGAAGCGCACAGGTAGAGCACGGCCATGCGCACGGCGAGGCCGTTTGTCACTTGGTCGAGAATCACGCTGTGCGGTCCGTCGGCCACCGCGCCATCCAATTCAGTGCCGCGATGAATCGGCCCCGGATGCATGACCAAAGCCCCGGGTTTGAGTCGCGCGGCACGCGCGGCGTTGAGACCGAAAAGCGCGGCGTATTCGCCCGTCCCGGGGAAATAGCCGGCTTTCTGCCGTTCGTGCTGGATGCGCAGGAGATTGATCACGTCCAAACCGGCAAGCACGTCGTCGAGGCGGTGGGTGATGCGCGCCCCGAGTTTCTCGAATTCGCGCGGCACAAGGGTCGGGGGACCGATGAGCGTGACCTCGGCGCCGAGTTTGGTCAGCGCATGGATATTCGACCGCGCCACACGGCTGAAGCGGATGTCACCCACGATACCGACTTTGACGCCTTCAAGGCGACCGAGGCGTTCGCGTATGGTGAAAACGTCGAGCAATCCCTGAGTCGGGTGTTCGTGGGAGCCGTCGCCCGCGCTGATGACTCCGGCACGAAGTCGATCCGCCAGGAACTGCGGCGCACCGGCGGCAGCGTGCCGCAGGACGATTAGGTCGACAGACAATGCTTCCAAATTTTTCGCAGTGTCCTTGAGACTCTCGCCCTTCGACAAGCTGGAGCTTGTCGCGGTGATATTGACCACGTCGGCACTCAACCGCACCGCCGCCAACTCGAAAGAAGTGCGGGTCCGCGTGCTTGCTTCGACGAAGAGATTCACCAGCGTCTTCCCCCGCAAGCTGGGCACCTTCTTGAGCTTCCTTTGGCCGACACTCTTGAACTCGACTGCCGTATCGAGCACGTGGACGATTTCTTCGGCGGACAGTCCCGCGAGGTCCGTGAGATCTTTGCGATTCCAAGAGGTCACGCGAAAATCCCCTCCTCCCCCTCGTCCGCCCCGGCCAAACGGACCCGCACACGCGCGGACGCCGGCACCGAAAGAACAAGGCCGGTGAAATCGGGGCGCACCGGCAATTCGCGCCCTCCGCGGTCGGCCAGGACGGCGTAAAGAATCCTCTTGGGACGACCGAAGGCCAGAACGGCCTCGATGGCCGCACGTGCCGTGCGGCCGGTCTGCTGCACGTCATCGACAAGCACCACGTTCCAATTTTCAAGATCGACCGGAAGCGTGGTGCCCTTCAGCTCCACCAAACCTCCGCGCAACCCCAAGTCGTCGCGGTGCATCGAGATATCCACCGTGCCGCATCCGCAGTCGACGCCGCGCGCGCGTAGCAAATTTTCCAGTCTTTGCGCCAGCACCGCACCGCGGGTCGGGATGCCCGCGAGAAAAACCGGACCGCGGCCTTGCAACTCCTGCGCGATCGCGTCTGCCACGCGCCCGACGGCCTGACTAATGGCCTCCGCATCGTGAAGCGGGCGAAGGTCGGTCGGTGAAATCATGCCCGGGGAGTCTGCCACAAAGGCTGCCCGCGCGTCAGCACCGCATTCAATTGGCGGATGCGGCGGAACGCTCGTAGCGGGGACGACTGGCGCGCCAGCCGCCGCGATGGCGCATCACCCAGTCGAGAAGGGCTTTCTCAAAGCCGATATCGTGACCGGCCTTCTCGCTCTCGATCCACTTGTGCCGGAGGATCTCTTCTCTTTCCGCGAGAAACTCGCGATACAACATGGAGTTTCTGACGAGGTTATCACCCTCGCCGTGGGGGCTTTTCATGAAGGCATTTGATCGCATGGATCTGCCGCGAGGTCAAGAAACGCGTCTCCGCTGCTGCTAACATGCGACCTCTTTGCGCAAAGCTTCCGCGATTTTGATGAACTCGCGCGCGACGGCACTTTCCCCCGCACGCCCCACGACGGGCATTCCCGTATCGCCGGCCTCGCGGGTCGCGATGTCGATCGGAACCTCGCCGAGCAGCGGGACACCCAAACGGTCGGCCTCGCGCTGCCCGCCGCCACGCCCGAAAATATCGTAGCGCTTGCCGTCGCTCGGGCACACGAAACAGCTCATATTTTCCACGATCCCGAGAACCCTGACATTCGTCTTTTGGAACATTGCCACCGCTTTGCGCGCGTCGATCAGCGCGACTTCCTGCGGCGTGGTGACAACCACCGCGCCGGCGAGCGCGACAGTTTGAACGACCGTGAGCTGGATGTCGCCCGTGCCCGGCGGCAAGTCCAGGATGAGGTAGTCCAGTTCTCCCCAATCCACCTGACGCAGGAACTGCTGCGTGTAGCGCGTCACCATCGGGCCGCGCAGAACCGCCGGCGTATCCGGGTCGGCGAGGAATCCCATCGACATCAACTTCACTCCGTAGCGCTCGACGGGAACGATGCGATTGTCTTCCGTCGCGACCGGCTGCTCGGTGGTGCCGAACATCAAGGCGATGCTCGGCCCGTAAAGGTCGCAGTCGCACAAACCCGTGCGCGCCCCGCCCAGACTCAGGGCGTGGGCCAGATTGGAGGCGACCGTGCTCTTGCCGACCCCGCCTTTGCCGCTGGCCACGGCGACAACATTCTTCACACCCTCGATTTTCGTCGCCCCGGGCGACGCGGCCTCGGGCGGCTTTTTCAAATCGACCTGCACGCGGGGAACGCGCACGCCGGGCACGGCGGAAAGCACTTCCATACATTCGCGGTGGATCTGTTGCGCGATTTTCGGGTCCGTGACGGCAAGCGAGAGCTTCACGAAGACCTCGTCCCCTTTCACCTGGGCGGACTCGACCAGCCCGAACGATACGATATCCCTGCTGAATCCGGGGTATTTGACCACCCGCAGCGCTTCCCTGACGGTCTCCGCGTTGATTGACGACATGCGGCGTTGATAGCCGCCGCGGCGGCGGCGCTCAAAAAGATTTTCGCAGATGGCTGGGAAGTATCCCCAGCGCCTCGCGGTATTTCGTGACCGTGCGACGCGCCACGGACAATCCCTCGGACTTGAGTTTTTCCACGATCTGCTGGTCGCTCATCGGGCGATGCGCGTCCTCACCGCGGACCAGCGCGGCTATCGCATCCTTCACGCTTGCGCTGCTCACTTCGGCACCGTCATCCGAACGGTAACCGGTTGTGAAAAAGAATTTCATGTCGAAGACACCGTGGGGCGTGGCCACGGCCTTGCCGGCGATCGCGCGGCTCACAGTCGTCTCGTGCACCCCCACGGCTTCCGCGACCTGGGCCATGGTCATCGGCGCCAACGCCGAAACACCGTGCTCGAGAAAAGCGCGCTGCCGGGCCGCGATCTCGCGCGCGATGGCGAGTATGGTCTGCTGCCGTTGCTGGATGCTCCTGATGAGGAATTTCCCGCCGCGGATTTTCTCGCGCAGATAGCCGCGCACCTCGGCTTCCGCGTTTTCCTTGCCGAGCAGGTCGCGGCACGCGCGGCTGATCCGTAAACGCGGGATGTTGTCGTGCACCAGCGATACAACAAAGTCGCCGCCCGACTTTTCAATCACGACATCGGGCGACAACGCCTGGGCGACCTCGCCGGCAAAGGCCCGCGCGGGTTTGGGATCAAGCGAGGCGATCAAGGAACCCGCCGCCCGGACCTCGTCCTGCGGCACTCCGAGCAAAGCGGCGATTTCGGGAAATTTCTTCCGCCCGAGCAACTCGAGATGACTCCCGACAATACGGGCAGCCACGCTGTCCGCCTGACCGCGTCTTGCAAGCTGCAGCATGAGACACTCCGGGAGGTTGCGAGCCCCCACCCCGGCCGGATCGAGCGTTTGCAGCAGGGCGAGCACCTCTTGAACCTCCTCGGTCTCCACTCCCGCCTCGTCGGCCACCTCCTCGGGCGTTGCCGCCAAGCGGCCGTCTTCGTCGAGATTTCCGACCAGAAGCGCCGCGATCCGCCGCTGCACGGGATCAAGCGCCAACCTCGCCAACTGCTTCTCGAGATGCTGCGCGAGGGTTTCCTCCGGTGCCACGCCCTCGAGAAAATGACGGCGCCGCAAATCGGACGCCGAATCAAAAGCCTGCGCGCCCTCGGCGGAAAAATCGCCCCAGTCCTCTTCAAGCCTGTTCAGTTCGTCGGTCTCGTCGGTCCCGCCTTCCGGAGTTTCCTCGTCCGGGGACTCCTCGTTCAGCTGTTCTTCCTCCTCAAGAGCGGGATTGCTTTCGAGTTCCCGCCTCACCATTTGTTGAAGATCGAGCGAAGCGGCCTGCAGAATCTCCAGGCTCTGGCGCATCTGCGGTGATAGCACCTGCTGCTGCGCCATGTGCGCGCTTTGCTCGAGACCGGGCATCTCAGCTAAAACGCACGGATGCGGCGTTTACTGCAAGCAATTTTCGAGCCAATTATCAGCGCGAGCCGAACAAATCGTCGCCCAGGGTGGGAAAAATATCCGTTTCGAGTCGGGAGGATGCACCCCGCCGCCAATGCTGCATCGCCGTGTAGGCGATCATCGCGGCGTTGTCCGCGCAAAATTCCGGTGCGGCGAACACAACCTCGACACCCGCGGCACGGGCGCGGGACAAAAGCTCTCCACGAAGTCTTTTGTTCAGACAAACCCCGCCGCTCACGGCGATCAAGTTGCGACGGCACTGGATCGCCGCGCCCACCGCTTTGTGAGCCAGAACGTCCACAACGGCTTCTTGGAAGGAGGCACACAGATCGGCAATGTCGCCCGAAGAAGTTTCCGGCTGCATATAGCGCACCGCGGTCTTCAGGCCGCTGAAGCTGAAGTTGAAGTCTCCGGAGTCTTTCATGCCCCGCGGAAAATTGAAGCGCTCGGCATCGCCGAGACGCGCGCGCGCCTCGATTTCCGGACCGCCCGGATACCCCAAGCCCAGCAACTTGGCCACCTTGTCGAAGGCCTCGCCTGCCGCATCATCCAGCGTGCGGCCGAGCAGGCGGTAGCGACCGGCGGCCTCGATATCGACCAGGAGCGTGTGGCCCCCGCTCACAACCAGACCCACGGAGGGCGGAATCTCCTTTTGTCCGAAAAACGGCGACAGCAGGTGCCCCTCCACGTGATTGACGGCGAGGAAAGGTTTTTCCAGTGCGATGGCCAAGCCTTTGGCGGCCGACAACCCCACGAGCAGGGCGCTGGCCAAACCCGGACCGTTGGTCGCGGCAAAAAAATCAATCTTGTCCAACCGCACGCCGGCTTGCTCCATCGCGCCGGCAACGACCTGCCGGATCGATGCCAAGTGATTGCGCGACGCCACCTCGGGAACCACGCCTCCGTATGCGGCATGGAGCGCGGCCTGGGAAGATATGACACTGGCCCGCAGACGGTCGGGACCCTGCAAGATCGCGGCGGCAGTTTCGTCGCACGAGGTCTCCAAGGCGAGGACCAAGGGATCGTTCAACCCTCGCTGGACGGCCCGCCCGTCCCCTCCCGCGCATGGAGCAGCACTCCGCGCAGCGCATCGGCAGCGCGCTGCAGAGGCACATCATCCACTCCCCCGATCTCTTCTTTTTCGCTTCCCGCCGGCAGATCCTCGCGCCTGCGCTCCGCCAGCAGGCGCGCCTCGTCTTCCCCCGTCATCGGGGCGCGGACGTGCGGCGAGACTCCCTTTTCGTGGATCGGTTGCTTGCCGGGCGTGAAATATTTTGCGGTGGTCAGCCGCACCGCCGAACCGTCTGGCAGGGACACCACGCTCTGCACCGAACCTTTGCCGAAAGTCGTCTCGCCTACGAGCAAAGCCCTTCCGGAATCCTTGAGTGCGCCGGCCACGATCTCGGCGCCGCTCGCGCTCGAGCCGTTGACCAGCACGGCAAGCGGATAATTCCGCGGTTTGCGGCCTTTGCCGGGCGCAAGGTAGCGCCGCCCGGCCGACGGCGAGCGACCTTCCGTGTAAGCCACGAGCGCACCGCCGGGCAAAAATTCTCCCGCAACCTCGACGGCGCTGCCGAGCAAGCCGCCCGGATTGAACCGCAGATCGAGGATCAGCGCCTCCATCCCCTGCTTCTCAAGCTGGGACAACGCCTTGGCGAACTCTTTGACCGTCGGCTCGCTGAACTGCGAGATCCGGACGTAGCCGATCTTCGGCCCGGCCACATCGTCCAAGATCTTGGCGCCGCGCACGCTGGGAACCTTGATGACTTCGCGCTCGATGTTGAAGTTGATCGGCTTCGGCGCATCGGAGCGCCCGATGGCGAGTTTCACCGCGGTGCCCGGTTCGCCGCGAAGTTTGTCCACCGCATCGCGCAAGGTCATTTTTTCGGTTGAGCGACCGTCGATTTCGAGCAGCACATCGCCGGGCAAAAGCCCCGCGCGGAAACCCGGCGTTCCCTCCATCGGCGACACGATCGTGAGCCGTTCGTTTTTCATGCCCACCACGACACCGAGCCCCCCGAACTCGCTCTTTGTGTCCTCCTGCATACCCTTGAAGTCCTTCGGGTCCATGAAGTCGCTGTGCGGATCCAACTCCTCGAGCATTCCGCGCATCGCGCTGTAGATAAGCTCCTCGTAGCCGGTCTTGTCCTCGTCCACGTAATCCTGACGGATCAGCTCTACCGCCCGCGCCAGGGTCTTCATTTCCCTGTAGGGCGAAACGTCCTCGTCCTCCTGCGCGAAAAGACAGGGCGCGACTGTCAGCAGACACACGGAAAGAATGAAAAGTGCGCGCACGCACCAGTCCCTACCACGCCGGAAGCGCAGCGGCAAATCCGCGGATGCCGCTTGGCCGCGTTGCCCCGCGATGGAATGATGCCGCGAATGCGCACGGGCATCGCACTCGGATCAAATCTCGGCGACCGTCTGGCCAACCTCGGGGACGGCCGCGATCTGCTGTTGAAGCTGCATGAGGGAACTTTGCCGGCTGCCGTCTCCGCTGTTTACGAAACTTCGCCGGTCGGCTGTCCGCCCGGATCGCCCGCATTTCTCAACGCGGTGATGGAGATCGAAACCACGCTGCGACCCGCGGAGCTTCTCGAAAAACTTGCCGGATGCGAGCAGCGACTAGGGCGAGCCGGGGGCAGCGCAAAAAACAGCCCGCGCCCTCTTGATCTCGACATCCTTTACGCGGGCGACACGCGGATGGCTGGTGAAGCGATAACCCTTCCCCACCCCCGCCTGCACCTTCGACGGTTCGTCCTGCAACCCTTGGCCGACATCAGACCGGAACTCGTCCTGCCCGGGCAGACGATGACGATCGCCGAACTCCTCGCGGAGCTTCCCGACAAGTCCGGCGTCCGGCTCTTTGCCTCCGACTGGTAGCGCGAGCAAGCTTGCCGTCCGCACCGCGGGAAACGAAATTGCATTCCGCAAGATGATGAACGACCTCGACATCCATTTCCGGAATCTCAAGCGAAGCGGACGCAAAGTCGCGGCACTGACCGCGTATGATTATCCAACCGCGCGTCTGCTGGACGACGCGGGCGTCGATCTGATTCTTGTCGGCGATTCCCTAGGCATGGTTGTGCTCGGGTATCCGGACACCACTTCAGTCAGCCTCGACGACATGATCCGACACACCGGCGCGGTAGCTCGCGGAGCGAAAAAATCCATCATCGTCGCCGATCTGCCGATCGACACTTACCGCACCCCGGACGAAGCGCATGACAGTGCCCGCCGGCTCGTCGCAGCCGGCGCGCAGGCCGTGAAGCTCGAAGGCGGTGCGGCCGTCGCGTCACAGATCGGCTCGCTTGTCGCCGCGGGCATTCCCGTGCTGGCCCACATCGGCATGCTCCCGCAACACATCCGCGAAGAGGGCGGATACAAAGTGAAGGGGCGCACCACCGAAGAGGCCGAGGCCATCCGGCGCGACGCTGCGGCCGTGCAGGAAGCCGGCGCGTTCGCTGTGGTCATGGAGATCGTCATCCCCGGCCTCGCCGCCGAAATCACACCGACGCTGCAAATCCCCACCATAGGCATCGGCAGCGGCGAAGGTTGCGACGGACAGATTCTCGTCCTGCACGACCTCGTCGGCTTGTTTCCGTGGTTCAAACCGAAGTTCGCCAAGCAGCGCGCCGATATCGCGTCAGCCATCACCGGCGCGGTGCGCGAATATGTCACCGATGTTCACGGCGGCACGGGAATGACCCCGCCCTGACCGCGGTCAGATCCTCAAAGTTTTGAGCGTGCCGAGCGCGGCTTTCGCGTTGTTGACGCGCAGGATGAGCAATCCGCGCACGTCTCCCGGATGGCTCGCGAGGTAGGCGTATTCGATGTTGATCTTCTTCTTGGCGAGGGCTTTGGCGATTTTCACCAAGGCACCGGGACTGTTGCGGTTTTCCACCATCAGCACGTCGCTTTCGACGACGAGGGTTCCGCGCTCTTCGAAGACATCCAATGCGCGTTTCGGATCGCTGAGCACGAGACGAACCACGTTGTGGTCCGTGGTGTCGGAAGTGGCCAACCCCCAGATATTGATCCCTTCCTTTGCCAGCGCGTCGCATACGGCGGCGAGGGTGCCCGGTTTGTTTTCGATGAAGACGGCGAGTTGAGTGACGATTTTGACCATAAAACTTTGAGAAAATTCCCGCGTCATGAGGACACGGCGCAGAAGGCAAAGTAAAGCTGCCCCGATTTTTTCTCAACATTGTTCCTCCCGCTGGCGTCCGGCGTGCGGCGCGCGTAAGTTGGAAAGTTATGGCCAATTCGTTCCGTCTCGCCTCACCCCATGCGCCCTGCGGGGACCAAGGTCCGGCCATCGAAAAGCTGACGCGCGCTCTCGAGGCTGGCAACCGGCACCAGACACTGCTCGGCGTGACCGGTTCGGGCAAAACCTTCACCGCGGCCAACATCATCCGCAATCTCGACCGGCCCACGCTCGTCATCTCGCACAACAAGACGCTGGCCGCGCAGCTTTACTCCGAATTCAAGCAATTCTTCCCCGACAATGCCGTCGAGTATTTCGTCAGCTACTTCGACTACTACCAGCCCGAGGCCTACATCCCCCGCACCGACACATACATCGAGAAAGATTCGTCGATCAACGAGGAGATCGAGCGCCTGCGACTCTCGGCGACAAGTTCACTGCTCTCGCGCCGCGATGTCCTCGTCGTGGCCAGCGTGTCCTGCATCTACGGATTGGGCTCTCCCGAGGATTACAAGAACATGCTGCTTCCGCTGAAGACCGGCGAGACCATGTCGCGGGAGAAATTTCTCGGACGTCTCGTCGATCTGCTCTACGAGCGCAACGACATCGCCTTCGGCCGCGGCAAATTCCGGGTGCGCGGTGATGTTGTCGAAGTCCACCCCGCCAACATGGACGACGAAGCCGTCCGCGTGGAATTCTTCGGTGATGAGATCGACCGCATCAGCATCATCGATCCGCTGACCGGACACGCTTCGGATTCCGTGCCCGGCCTGACTATTTTCCCCGCCAAACAGTTCGTGACCCCGCAGGACAAACTCCGCCGCGCACTCGGCACCATACGCACCGAACTCGACGGACGGCTCGCCGAACTCGAATCGCAGGGCAAGCTCCTCGAATCCCAGCGGCTCAAAATGCGCACCGAATTCGACCTCGAAATGATGGAAGAAATGGGATTCTGCAACGGCATAGAAAATTATTCGCGCCACCTCAGCGGACGCCCGCCCAGATCGCGTCCGTTCACCCTGCTCGACTTCTTTCCCGAGGACTATCTCTGCGTCATCGATGAATCCCATGCCTCGATTCCGCAGATCGGCGGCATGTATGCCGGCGACCGATCACGCAAACAAGTGCTCGTGGACTACGGGTTCCGTCTTCCCAGCGCCCTCGACAACCGCCCGCTCAATTTCCCCGAGTTCATGGAAATGACCAACCAGCTTCTTTACATGAGCGCCACGCCGGGGGACTTCGAACTTCGCAACAGCCATGTGGGCAACACGACTTTTCTTCCCTCGAGCCGCAGCGACAACCGCCTGACCATCGAGGAAAGCGCCGACCTGCTACAGCGCGCGCGGGACAATTTCGACACCGCCACGTCCGGCGCGCCGCTTGTCGCAGAGCAGATCATCCGTCCCACCGGACTGCTCGACCCGAAGATCACCATGCGTCCGTTGAAGGAGCAGATTGACGAGACGATCGAACTCTGCCGCCAGCGCATCGAGAAAAAGCAGCGCGTCCTCGTCACGACGCTCACCAAACGCACGGCCGAGGACCTCGCCGACTACCTGCGCGACATCGGGCTCAAGGTCCGCTACCTGCACAGCGAGATCGACACCATCGAGCGCGTGGAAATCCTCCGCGCCCTCCGCGCCGGCGAGTTCGACATCCTCGTCGGCATCAACCTCCTGCGTGAAGGCCTCGACCTTCCCGAGGTCGGACTCGTCTGCATCCTCGACGCCGACAAGGAGGGCTACCTGCGCAGCCAAACCTCGCTCATCCAGACGGCCGGACGCGCCGCGCGGCACGTCGATGGCGAGGTCGTCCTTTTTGCCGACAACATGACCGGCAGCATCCGCGCCCTCATCGAGATCAGCGATTACCGCCGGCGCCGTCAGATGGCATATAACGAGGAGCACGGCATCACCCCCCGCAGTGTGCAGCGGGCCGTGCAGGAAAGCCTCCACGTCATCCTCAAGGGCAAATCCGAAGAAACCGCGCGCGTGGCCGAGGACGGCGCCGGACTTTCCCTCTCCGAGTTGCTGGCCGAGCTGACCCAGGAAATGGAAGAAGCCTCCTCCGCCCTCGAATTCGAGCGCGCCGCCCTCCTCCGCGACCAGATCACCGAACTCAAAGCCGGCACAGGCTTGGAAAAAATCTCCCCGACCCGCCGCCTTGTGACCTACGGCGCGAAGAAGCGCCGGCGCTAGGACCTGTCCCAAAACCTCAAGGGTGGCGCTGCGGATAATTTTCGTTTGTGGCAAGGAGCAAGCGAAGCGGTTGCATCCTCTGCAATACAGTCCCGGGCGCAGCGACGCAGCCACGGAAGAAAACAATGGCCGCTTGGCATGCACGTTCGATATTGAGCGTGAGGGCATCGACGTGGGTGAAATCATCGTAATCCGGACAGGCCCGCGCCTCCTCGCCCAGACGTCGGATGCACCGCTCGATGATCGCCGCCTTGTTGAGAAGGATATCGTCAGGCGGCGTAGGCATGAATCACCTCCCGACGATTTTCCTGCAAATCCGCATACATAGACAACACGAGTGCGCCAAAGCGGACGCGGGCGGTTCGATCACGCTCGAAAAGCAATTTTCCATGCGCCACCGCCTCCTTCGCATAGACGAGATTTCCCGTGTGAAGGATGCCCAAGTCCACCGGTCGACCGAGGAGGAGTTCGAGGTCCGCCGCAAGATCCACACGCTCCAAGCCGCTGATGGCTGCGCCTCGCACCGGCAGCAACGCGATATCCACATCGCTGTCCGCACGCAGACGCCCGTTCGCGGCCGAACCCAGAAGGTAGGCGGCGGCAACCGCTCTTTCCTGTCCGAGCCGGTCGGCCACCCCCTGCAAGACAGAATCGGCGAGCACGTTGTGAGGCTCCTTCATGGCAAAACGCTACTCGGAACGACGCCAACCGGCAACGCGCAAGCCCGGGGATGCGGCAATCCGTGCTGCGTTTTCCTTTCTGGCGCTACACAGAGTGCCGCAGCTACGATAATTGAGTAGCGCCGACGTCCTCAGCGGCGGATCGAACAACAACCGGCGGCGAGGTCGCCGCTACTTGACAAGAATGGCAACCAAACCCAAAAAAACCGCCAAAACTGCAAATGTCCAGCTCGTCGCCGGCAATGACGAAATGGCGGTCAAAGCACGGGCCAAGGAATTGGCAGCGGAGTTGGCGCCCGCTGAAGGCGGTGAGTTCGCCGTCGAGACGCTCGATGCGCATGCCGACAATGCCGAGCACGCCGCCTCGATCATCCGCGAGGCCATCCTCTCGCTCAGCATGCCGGGATTCCTCGCCTCGGAGAAACTCGTCTGGCTGAAGAGCGCCAATTTTCTTTCCGACACGCAACTTGGCGGAAGCAAAACCGTCCTCGAAGCGCTTGAGGCATTGCAAAAAATCCTCGAAGGCGGATTACCGGAAGGAACGCGTTTGCTCTTCAGCGCGATCAGTCCGGACAAGCGCCGCACGTTCTACAAATCGCTGACCAAACTTGCGGCGGCTGAAGTCCTCGACAAACCGAGCGGCGGGCCGCGCTTCGACGAAGACGATGCGGCGCGTCAGGCGGCCGTGTCCGCCGCGCGCGAGCGAAAACTGAAGTTCGCGCCCGACGCCTTGGAGCGTTTCGCTGCCTATGTCGGCTCCGACACGCGCCAAGTCCTCAACGAACTCGACAAGATCGACACCTACCTCGGCGACGAACGCCGCGACATCAGCGAGGAAGACATCACCCTCCTCGTCCCCCAAACCCGCCGCGGCATCATCTTCGAGCTGGGCAACTGCATCGCCCGCCGCAATCTGCAGTCGGCCAGCAACTGCCTGCAAAAACTTCTCGCCCAAGGCGAGGACTCTGTCGGACTCCTCTACGCCGCCATCATGCCGACCATCCAGCGCATGACCGCCGCTGCCATCCTCATCGAGGAATATGGACTGCGTGTGCCCCCGAGCTACCCTGCTTTCCAGTCAGCTCTCGAACAACTCCCGGAGGATGCCAAAGAAATCCTCCCGCGCAAAAAAGACGGCACCCTCAACGCCTACGGGTTCTACATGTCCGCGCAGGAAGCCAAACGCTTCAAAGTCCGCGAACTGGCCGACGCCACTATCGCCTGCGCCGAAGCCGCCACATCCATCATGTCCACCGGCTCCGACCCGGCGCTTATTCTGCAGCAGTTGCTCGTGCGCATCCTTACACCGCGATAACATGGGGGAGTTGGTTGTGGGAGTCATTCTTGACGCCCGAGTATCAACTCTGATCAGCTTGCACCGAGATGGCCGTTCCCAAATACGACGACCTTTTTAATCCACTTCTTGCTGCTCTACATGAGCTGGGAAGTTCAGCGTCAATTTCCGAGCTGGAACAGCAAGTCGCTAAAATTCTCAAGCTTTCTGAAGCAGACTTGGAGGAACCTCACGACGGCAACCGAACGAAGTTTTCCTACAATCTGGCGTGGGCCAGAACTTACCTGAAAAGATTCGGGTTAATCGAAAACTCCTCGCGAGGTGTTTGGGCGCTGACAAGCAAAGGTCAGAAGACCTCGACCGTTAAGAAAGAGGCCGTGAAAAAATTGGTGCAGGACGAGGATCGAAAGAAGAAGGCGGAGAGAGAATCTCAAGAAACTGAAAGCCCTGACGAAACAGGATGGGAGGAGGAAGTCCTCAACTCGCTCAAGAAGATGTCTCCCGAAGCATTCGAAAGACTCTGCCAACGCGTGCTTCGCGAGTCAGGATTTATCCAGGTCGAAGTGACGGGGAGGTCCGGAGACGGAGGCATCGATGGACGCGGAGTAGTAAAACTCGGAGCAATTCTTTCGTTCCATGTTCACTTTCAATGCAAACGCTACAAAGACACCGTCCCAGCGCCCGTAATACGTGACTTTCGGGGCGCAATGGTTGGGCGAGCAGACAAAGGCATAATTCTAACAACTGGAACATTCACCAGAGAGGCAAAGGCTGAAGCTCTTCGTGACGGAGCACCTCCGCTTGACTTGATCGACGGCGATGAGTTCGTGCAAATGCTGAAAGACTACCGCTTGGGGATTTCGGTCGAGCAGAAAACAGTAGAAGAAATCTCCGTCAATGAGTCCTGGTTTGATAACTACTGAGCTCAACCCCTGGCTTTTTGGGCATTGAACGCCAAAGGAAAAACCCAAACTCCACTCCAGCGGCAACCCTCAGATTGCCAAAGGTGACTGGCTCCTCGGTATCCACTGCCTGACCAAACGCGTCAAAGTCACCTTCTTCCGCGGCATCGACTTGAAACCGCACCGCCCTGCAACTCGGCGTGGAGCAATTCCTGACTTTCGATGCAGGTCGGCGCGCTATTGCGCAGGCCGGAGGAATGAAAACACCTTGCTGAGCCCGGGGGACTGCTTCGCCTTCTTCTCGCGGGCCTCCTTGGCCGCCTGCGCCAAGCGCTTCTCGGCAGCACGCTTTTCGGATGCAGTGAGCTTGACGTTGGGTTTCGCGACAACGTCGATCCTCTTCAAAATCTCGGCCTTCACCGGAACGACACCGGCGGTGGTCATTTCGATCTTCTGCGCAGCGACGAGACTGAGATCGAGGATGCGGCCCTTGACGTAGGGTCCGCGGTTGTTGATGCGCACGATGACCGACTTGCCGTTCTTCAGATTGGTCACGCGCACCATGGTGTTGAACGGAAGCGTCTTGTGCGCCGCCGTCACATCGGTCGCCCGGTAAGTTTCACCGTTGGCTGTCAACCGTCCGATCCAGCGTCCGTAATAATACGACGCCTTGCCGTGGAGCACGGAAACCGGTGTCGCGTCATAGACAATCTCGGGCTTCGAAGGTTCGACGATGAGTCCTTTTTTTGCCGCGCAACCGGAGGCCAGCAACAGCGCACAAACGGCAACAGCCGGCGTGAATGGACGAAGAAATCGCATGGTGGAACTCATCGGGCAGCGCGGGAAGGGCAGCTGATTGACTCATGCTTTGCGGGCCCAATCCACACCAAATTGCGAGCGGTGGCGGCTGTTGTCCGCGCCGCTTATTCGTGCCGCAAGGCCTCGATCGGATTCAGAAGTGATGCTTTGCGCGCCGGCCAGATTCCGAAGACGAGTCCGACAGCGACGGAAAACCCGACGGCAAGAACAACCGAGCCCGCGGTGACGGACAGCGACCAACCGGTCAACCACGAGCCGCTGTAAGTCAGCAGCACGCCGAGCCCCAGTCCGATGGCGCCGCCGCCGAGACAGAGCGTGACGGCTTCCACGAGAAACTGCGCCAGGATATCGCCGTTGTTCGCTCCCAAGGCCTTCCGCAATCCGATCTCCCGCGTGCGCTCGGTCACCGAGACCAGCATGATGTTCATCACCCCGATGCCGCCGACGACGAGCGAAATCGCCGCAACCGTGGCAAGAAGGATCGAGACACTGCGGATGATCGACGTGAAGGCTTCCTGCATCGAGGCGTAGTTGGCGATGCGGAAACCTTCGCCGATGACACCCGGCGCTTTGGGCCAGGAGGAAAAAAGATCCCAAATCTGCGCTTGCGCCTGATCGACCATGTCGGAATCGCGCACCGCCACGTCGATCGAATCGACGTAGCGCTTTCCCATGACGCGATACATCGCGGTCTGCAGAGGAATCACCACGACATCATCGGCATCCCAAGGTCCTTGGTCGCCCCGGGGCTTGAGAACTCCGATGACGCGGAACGGAACTTTGTTGAGTTTGATCGTTTCACCGACCGGATTCGCGTTTCCGAAAACTTTTTCCGCCACGGTGCGACCGACCAGGGCGACACGGTCGCGCCGGCGATTTTCTTCGGCGGTAAAAAACCGACCGGCGACAGCCGGCGCATTGTAGATATCCGCATAGCCGGGCATTGTGCCGATGATTTCGGTGTTCGCATTCGCGTTGCGCCACACCACTTGGCCGCGACCACGCACGCTGGCAGCAGCAGCCTTGACCAGGGGAACTTTCGCCAGAATTTCCTCCGCTTGCTCCTGGGTGATGCGGCTGACTCCTCCGATCTGCTGGACCACGCCGCCGACGGTCTGCGCTTCGGGGCGGATGGAAAGCCGGTTCGAACCGATACCCGACAACTGGTCGGCGATGGATGCCTGGGCACCTTTGCCGAGGGACAACATTCCGATGACCGCACCGACACCGATGATGATTCCTATGGCCGACAGGAATGTGCGCATTTTATTCAGCAGCAGCGCACGCACAGCCTGATGGAAATGCGAGCGAATGCGCCGCAGGCGACCGACATGCCGCGGGCGCGCGGTGGGTCTCGCGGGCAACTCGGGCAAGGCAACGGCCACGGCTTTGCTCACATCGCGTTCCACGCGTCCGTCCGCGATGCGGATCTCGCGCCTGGCCAGGGCGGCGATTTCCGGTTCGTGCGTCACCAGCACCACCGTGATGCCCTCCGAGTTGAGTTCGCGGAAAAGCGCCATGATTTCACCGCCGCTTGACGAGTCGAGATTGCCCGTGGGCTCGTCGGCAAGAAGAAGACGCGGGTTGCGCACCAGGGAACGCGCAATCGCGACGCGCTGCTGTTGTCCGCCCGAAAGTTCCCCCGGCCGGTGCCGGGCCCGGTCGGCCAAGCCAACCTTCCGCAGCAACTCCATGCCACGCTCCTCTTCGCGCTCCGGGCTGTAAACGAGAGGGAGATTCACATTGTCCACCGCATTGGTCCGTCGGAGCAGGTGGAATTGCTGAAAAACAAAACCGATTTCACCGGAACGCAAGGCGGCCAATTCCGCGTCGTCCAATCGCGAGACATCGCGTCCGGAGAAAAGGAAACGGCCGCTGGTCGGCCTGTCCAGCAATCCGAGGATATGCAAAAGCGTCGATTTGCCGGATCCGGATTGTCCCGTGATGGCCACAAACTCGCCCGGCGCGATGCTCAACGAGACGTCGCGGAGGGCCGCGACTTCGAGCCGGCCCATGCGGTAAATTTTATCGATGTGCTCGAGCTCGATCATGGCGACCGTGTCACGGTGACGGCGGACCACCGCGGCCCTGTGCGTTGGTGCCGGTGACCCGCTTGGGCCGGGGCAGGAGCGAAAAGCCCTCGGTCTTTTTCTGCTCGGGGAGCTGGTAGGCTTTCCGCATCACGCGCTGGCCCTCGATCAGCCCCTCCTTGATCTCGATGTTTTTTCCGTCCGACAAACCGGTCACAACTTTCCGCACGACCGGATCAGCCCCGGCTTCCTGCGGCGCAAGCTGCACGGTGCCGTCCTCGCCGACCGCATCCGCCGGCAGCACCAGCACATTCGTTTTGCCCTCGAGAACAAATCCCACGTTCGCCGTCATCCCGCTGCGCGCGAAGTCGGGTATTTTTTGCATACTGACGTCCACGGGATAAGTGGTGACGTTGTTGGTCGTCGTGCTGTTGTAGGCGATTTTCGACACCTCGCCGGCGATCTTGTCATCGGGGTAGCTGTCGAGCGTCACCGTCGCCGGCTGACCCATGTAAACTTTGGCCAAGTCCGTCTCGTCCAAACTGGCCTTGGCAATAAGGCGGTCGGACATGATGAACGCGACGTCGGTGGTTGAGACCACTTGGCCGGGCACGAGCGTGCGGGAAATAATCACACCGTCGAGGGGCGCGACGAGCGGCGCGGCCTTGTAAACATCCTCCCAAAAGGCGACCTCCTTCGGCCCTTTGGCCCGCGCCGCATCCAACAGCGCCGCACGCTCGGATGAACTCATCATGGCGAGAGGCTGGCCGCGCTTCACCTCCTGCCCGATATCCACGAGCACCGATTCGGCGCGGCCGGCGATGGGCGGCTTGATGTCGAGCCTGTTCTCCGGCGTGATCATCGCGCTCGACGTCACCTCGGTTACAACGTCACCTCGCTGCACGGCGACCGTCTCGGTGTTGTCACGGTCAGCCTCGGCGGAGATCGCCTTGCCGCGTTTGCATTGCCACGACCAAAGGAACAACACGGCCGCCGCAAAAAGTATGAGGTAAGTGGTTTTTTTCATGGAATGGCCCCCGCCCCCAGCGACTGCTCCCACGCGGCCTCGGCCAGCACGGCATCGCGGCGGTTCAACAGATCCTGCTTTTGGCGGTTGATTTTGTCGTTTGTTATGGTGTCGAAATCCTGGAAGGAAACGAGGCCGTTGCGGTATTGCGCCTCGGCGATCTGCGCACGCAGCAACGAGGCCGCGTAAAGCTCCGCACCCACCGCGATTTGGTCCACGGCATTGACATAGGTCCGGTAGTTCTCGGCCAAGGCCCGGATCGTTTCATCGAGGGTCTGGCGCAGGGTGGAGAGCGAAACTTCGTGGGCGGAACGCGCGGCACGCACGTTGAAGTAGGTTTTCGTGCCGTCGAAGACGGCCCAGGTTCCGCTCAAACCGACCGCCCAACCTTCCGGCGCTTCGAAACCGGTCGCGCCTTGGCTGCTGATATTGGCGAAGGCGGCGATCTGCGGGTAAAAGTCGCTTTGCGCCACGGTGATACCCGCCTTGGCCGCGTCCGCGACCGCCGCCTGCTGGAAACTCGCGGGCGTGCGCAAAGCCAGCTTGCGGTAGTCCGGATCTTTCACGGGCACCGAGGTCGCGAGTTTTCCCTTCGCCTCGAAATCGCCGAAAGACGATCGGCCCATGACCGTGGCGAGCTGGATGCGCGACACCCGCAGGAGGCGGCCCGCTTGCGT
Organism: Chthoniobacterales bacterium; assembly: GCA_018883245.1. NCBI lineage: Bacteria > Pseudomonadati > Verrucomicrobiota > Spartobacteria > Chthoniobacterales > Chthoniobacterales bacterium. The sequence goes on along the minus strand of VEQL01000021.1, from coordinate 17,341 downwards.
GAGATCGAGACGAGCCTGGCTCAACTGGGCCTTGCTCAAAAGCAGCGCACCTTTGTTCTCCCTCCCGTTTTCGTATTTCAGCTCGACCATCCGCAGGTTCCTTTCGCGCTGGTCGATGATGTCGGCGAGAATTTTCATCAGCTCCTGGGCATAAAGGAGCTGCGCAAACGCGCTTTTCAACTCGTAACTCGCCCCTGCTTTCTGCGTGAGCAGCTTGGCCACGGCAACGGACGTTTCCGCGCGCGCCTTGGCGACGTTGCCGCGCGTGGCAAACCCGTCGAACACAGTCTGCTGCAGTTCGACCTGGGCGGTGTAGCTGTCCGCGTAATTCGACCAGAAACCCGACTCGCCGAAGGTCGAACCGACCACCTCCGTGGAACCGCCCGACGTCGATACGATCTCTTCCGCTTTCGCGCGGCTCATTCCTCCCGAGACAGTCAGGCGCGGTATGAACGTGCTGTAGGCTCCCTTGCGCACGGCATCGGATCTCCCGATTTCCTGCACCGCCGCCGCAATGCCGGGATTGTTCATCGCGGCTTCACGCACGCATTCTGCCCAGGTGACCACCTCGCCGCGAGCGAAAGGCGCCAGGAAAAACAGCGCGACCGCGGCCGCCGGTGGCACGGCGACATAAAACCGGGATGTCCACGCGCAACGGTTGTTCATCCTCGCGGCATTTTGCCTCCGGATTGCGACGTTGCCAGCACCGATCAGGACTCTCCGATCACGACCGGCGCGAGGACCGCATCGCGCATGCCATGCAGAAGCTTTTTGTCAGCCGGGCAGACCGTCGCAAGCACTCCGCCGAGTTTGGTCTCGCGGTCCCCGCAAAAATAATAGGGGCACAATCTCACGCGACCTTTCATGCGATATATTTCACCACCTTCGACGTAATCGATCTCGAAAACGCGCGAATGGTGGAACTTCTGGAGGATCCACGGGTGTTTCTCCCAATCGGCGAGCGCCTCGTCAATCGAGCGGGCCCAATCTTCTTGGGAGAGATCCTGCCCGACACGCACACTGCGAGAGCCCCACGCCAACTCGCTGAAACCGCTGATTTTCAGCACCAGTTCGCGCTCGCGTTGGCTGAATCTCTTCAACTCGTCCCAACTTTGGATGTCCAAGCCCGGGTAAACCCCGGTGGGCGGCAACGGATGCGGATCCATCAGCCACGTGCGCGGGATGACTTTTTGAAGCGCGAGAAAATGTTTTTCGCCCAGTTCGCGCCGCCAAAAATCGGCGAGCGGGCGCAACCAAAAGAGCGCAAACCAAAGCTTCTCTTCGATCCACGGCTTCGGCGGTGGAGTCATGCTCCGCTTCCCGTCGGCCACCTCGCGCAGCAAGTCGGCCGATCCCGGGATGTTCGGCAAATCGAAAAGCTCGAAGAACCGGTAAACGTTTGCACGCAAGTCGTCCGGCAACCGGTGCGCATCGACAACCCGCGCACCGATGCGCCCGGCCATCCATTCCATCTCCGGACGGTAATCGGCGGCCTCTTCGGAAAGGACGATGTCGCCGGCCTCGATGAGGGCACGGAACCCCTCGTCCATACCTTTCCCGCCCAGCACGTGGAAACCTTCGTCTGCATAAGTCCCGTTGAGCCACGAGGTGAGGCCTATCCCGCCGGGAACATTGTCCAACTCCGTGATCGTGAATCCGCCTTCGGCAAGGATCACATCCGGACGCAGGACGCGCGGCACGTCCTCGGCGATGGCCTTGGAGCGCGCCAACTCGACCAACTCCCGCGGCTTGCCGCGGTCGAGAAGCTCCGCGATCCACGCGGGACGTTTTCCCGACACGCTGAGTCTGTAGAGCAAGTTGCAAGCCTCCGTGAACTTGCGCAGGCGGAAACCCAGTTTCGCCAGATCCTCGCCCAGTTCCGGAGGAAGGAGGAGCGGTTCGGGAGCGACACGCCATTCCTTGCCGGCAAAAAGTCCGCCGTGCGGCATGGCCGCGCGTATGCGTTGCGCGCGTGCGACGCGCTCGGGTTCCGTCGCGTTCGCGCTCACACCAACGACTTGAGCGCCAAGCGCACGAGATCTTCGGCCCCCGCGTCCTTGTTTTTCAACGCCACCTCCCGCACGGCCTTGGCGGCATCGACCTGCTTGTAGCCGAGAGCGATGAGCGCCAGGACAGCATCGTTGGCCGCGCGCGCCTCGGCGGACGGGGCCTTGTCCGCGCCGGCCGCCTCCCACGCCGCAGCCACACCGAGTTTGTCTTTCAACTCGAGAACTATCCGCTCGGCGGTCTTCTTTCCCAGCCCGCTGATCTTGGCGATCGAAGCGATATCAGCATCGACCACCGCAGCCTTGAAGCGCATGACGTCCATCCCGCTCAAGACGGCCAAAGCCAGCTTCGGCCCGACTCCGCTGACCCGGGTGACGAGCAGGCGGAAGAGATCCCGCTCCTCGGACGACGCGAAGCCGAAAAGAATGTGAGCGTCCTCGCGAACCTGCAGATGCGTGAGCAGGCGCACCGATTGGCCGGGCGGCGGGAGCCGATCGTAGCTGGAGAGCGGGATAAAAACCTCGTAGCCTACTCCGCGGACCTCGATGACCACTTGGGTCGGAAGGACCTCGCGCAAAACTCCCTCGAGATAAGTAATCACTGAAAATGATCGCTAACAGACCGCGCCATTACGGCAAGCGCGCTTTTCTTGCGATATGCACCGCTGCTTCGCTTGCCCGCGCCGAGGGGCCGCCCGACCCGGGGTGGCGTTTGATGCTCGTTCCATCGTTCGAACGCCCGGCCCAACACGAAAGGATTCCCGGCTCGGAAACAGCCATCATCGCCGCAGCCCGCGAGATCGATTACGGCGGACTCGAATACGCGACCACCCGCGGCGCCTGGCGCCGCGCCCGCGAAACCGCACGCGAGCAGGGCGACGACTGGCTTTCGGGGGCAAACATCGAATTCCTCCGCGATAAAAAACGCGTGGTGAAACGCATTTTGATCACGGGTGACGGAACACTGACAATGGCCCTGCCAATGACGCCCGCTTTTTACCGCCGGTTCGAGCCCATTTTGGGCGACGGCTTTTACGTCGTTGTCCCGGACCGCACGACCATCGCCCTCTATCCGCGCCTCGCGGGCGGCATCCCCGCAGCCGAAGCAGCCATGCTTCTGGAAAAGCACCACATGGCCGTGCATCCCGTCAGTCGCGAGGTATTCCGCGCCACCCGCGACGGCATCCGGGCGGAAGGAGTTCTCACGGACGAGTAGATTTCTCTTGTCGGTGCGCGGGCTCGCCGACATATTACCGATTGCGCGACAAAAACCGCGCCGTTGGTCCTTGGGTTCCGCCGCCTCGCTGGCGGAGTCAAACGCGCCAAGGGAAACCCGGCGAAGATCAGATTCAATACCATGCCCATTCGTCTCGGACGTTTTGAAATGCCCAAGTCGCTCGTGAAGGACGAGAAGACTTCCACGGACACCTACGCGAAATTCATCGCTGAACCCTTCGAGGCCGGCTACGGCCACACGGTCGGCAACTCGCTCCGCCGCGTGCTTCTCTCCTCACTCGAAGGCGCCGCCATCACCTCGATCCAGATCGAGGGGGTGAACCACGAGTTCCAGACCATTCCCGGAGTGGTCGAGGACGTCGTCGAAATCATCCTCAACCTCAAGAAGGTCAAATTCAACACGCACGATCATGACTCCCACCGCGTCGTGCTCAACGTGAACAAGGAGGGCGAAGTCACCGCCAAGGACATCGAGTCCACCGCCCAGTGCGAAGTCCTCAACCCGAAGCAGCACATCGCCACCCTCGACAAGAAAATGAAGTTCTCCGCCGAGATGAACGTGCGCAAGGGCCGCGGTTTTGCCACCGGCGACGAGAACAAGACGGCCGACCAGGCCATCGGCGTGATCGCGATCGACTCGATCTTCTCGCCCGTCACCCGCGTGAAATACGCGGTCGAGGCCACGCGCGTCGGCCAGCGCACCGACTATGACAAGCTCGTGCTCGAGATTTGGACGGACGGACGCATCACTCCCGACGAGGCTCTCCTCCAGTCCGCGGCGATCCTTCGCCACCACCTTGATGTGTTCGTCGGCCACGACGACTCGCAGGTGGAGTTCGACCAGACGCCGGAAGCCGTCAGCCAGGAAAACGCCAAACTGCGCAAACTTCTCAACATGTCGGTCAACGAGATCGAGCTGAGCGTGCGCGCGGCCAACTGCCTGAACAACGCGAACATCACCACCGTCGGCCAGCTCGCGCTGAAGTCGGAGGCCGAAATGCTCAAATACCGCAACTTCGGCAAGAAGTCGCTCAACGAGATCAAGGACAAGCTCGAGGAACTCGGTCTCGGTCTCGGCATGAAGTTCGAGCCCGGCCTCATCGAAATCACCGCCGCCGAGCCGGAAGCCGAGGATGAGGAGAAAGAAACCAAAAAGAAAAAGTAAGCCATGAGGCACCGGAAAAAGACCGTCAAACTCGGGCGCTCCCAAGCCCACCGCGACGCGCTGCTCGCCAACCAGGTCTGCAGCCTGATCATCCACCAACGCATCCGCACGACCTTGGCCAAGGCCAAGGCCGCGCGGCCCTTGGCGGAAAAAATGGTCACTCTCGGCAAAAAGGGAACAATCCATGCGCGCCGCACAGCCGCCGCCTACCTGAACCAGGATGCCGCGGTAAAAGCGCTCTTCGAGGAGATCGCTCCGCGCTCTGCGTCACGCGCCGGAGGCTACACGCGCATCATCAAGCTCGGACCGCGCAAGAGCGACAGCGCTCCCATGGCTGTCCTCGAGTGGGTGGACACAGCAAGCGTGGAAACCGAAGCCGAAACGGAACCCAAGAAAACCAAGGCCAAGAAGTCCGAGTAAGAGGACAAAGCCAAAGATCATTCACGCGCCGCCGCGGTTCCGACCCGGCGGCGCTTTTTTTTGCAGCGGGGGCAACTCAGTCGAGAACGCGGACCGGCAAGGTGGCCACTGTCCTGCTATCGACCGGCGCGGTGACGGGGGCTCCGCCGATTTGCGCGATGTTGATATCCGTCACGGTCGCGGTGGCCTGTGCGTGCGCGGGCGGCAGGATGACGATGTCCCTCGCCACGATCCACAGCAGGCATCCGGCAATCACGGTGAGAACAATCTTGGTGTAGGCGTCGATATTCATGTCGCCTCAAGCTCCCCTGCAATGGCACACGGCGTCAAGCACCCGGAATTTCGCGCCTCAGCCAGGCACCCAACCGCTCGGCGCAATCGTCCAGGGATTGCTTCCAAGTCTTGTCCGCACCCTCGCCGGCGCGATCGCTGATTTCTTTGACGATCGTGACGGGCAGTCCGAACTCGCGTGCCACCCGGGCCACGGCATAGCCCTCCATGTCAACCAGGTCGATGCCCCGCGCAACAAGTCGCCCGCGCGCGTCCCCGCCCGAGACAAAGACATCCCCGGAACCCAAGGTCGGGCCATCGCCCTCGAGATCGATCGGTTCCCCGAAATGCTCCCCCGTCAGCGCGGCGATTCCGTCATCATCGAAGTCGTGCTGCAAAACGCGCCCGACCACCTGCGTGCCCGAAAGCCCTTCATGCAGGGCGCCGGCCGTTCCGACGTTGATCACACGGGAAGGGCGCTTGCGCGCGAGCACCGCAGCCAAGGCATGCGCCGCGCAGATCTTCCCAACGCCGGTCACGAGAACCGGCAGACCGGAGACGTGGAGGTGCTGCGCCTCCTCTTCGAGCGCGACGACCAGCAGAGGCTTCTCCAGCGAGATGGAACGGTGGAGTCTCATGCTGCATCGCCGGAGAGATCGGCCGGCGGTTCCTTGGGTTCCATGCGCTTGGCGATCCAGATGCACGCCTCGTAGAGGAGCACCATCGGTCCGCCCATGAGCAAAAGGGTGAAAACATCGGTGGTGGGCGTTATGACAGCGGCCAGCAGGAAGATCACGACCACGGCGTAAGGTCGCGTCGCCCGCATCTGCGCGTGCCCGAGAAGCCCCATCTTCACCAGCGCAAGCACCACCACCGGCAATTCGAACGCCAGGCCGAACCCCAGGGTGAACTGCGTGACGAAGCTGTAATACTCGCCGACCGTCCATGTCGGCCGCCAATTCATCGATTGCGCATCGCGGAAAAAGAATTCCAACGTTCCCGGAAGGACGCCGAAGAAAGCAAACGCCGCGCCGGCAAGAAACAGACCGAAGCCGATCAGCGCCGCCACCATCACCACGCGCCGCTCGCGCGGGCTCAGCGCAGGCATCACAAACTCCGCGAGAAAATAAAGCAGCACCGGAAAAGAGAAAACCAGACCGGCATAAAAGGAGAGTTGCAGCGAGATCGTCATGGAGTCGGCCACGCCCAGCGACTGCAAGTTGTCAGCGCGCGAGGGATCGACCGCAAGCAGCGGAGCCTGCACGAAACGCGCGATGGCCGATCGGAAAAAGAAGGCCGCTCCCATGGCGACAAAAACCACCACGGCCATCCGGATCACCATGGTCCGCAGATCCTCGAGGTGCTCGAGGAAGGGCTTGGGCGAATCGCGAAGCTCGCGGTAACGCAGGAACTTCCCGAGGCTCACAGCCACCTCCCCGCCGCCAGGCGCGCGTAAAGCGCCAGCGTGTTGGCGTCTTCTATCACCCCGTGCGTGATCATTTCGCGCAAATCCTCGGCGGAGAACGCCTTCACCTCGAGAATTTCCTCCTCGCCGTCATGCACTGCCGCTGCGCGATCCCAGCGGACCTCGGTCGCGAGGAATTGGTGTGCATGTTCGTCGGTGAAGCCGGGCGAAGTGAAAAATTTCCCGAGATATTCGAGGCATCCGGTCACCGTGCAACCCGCTTCCTCGAGCAGTTCGCGCCGCGCCGCCTGCTCGACCGCGTGCCGCGTCGGCTCCTGCTCCACCTGGCCCGCCGGAAATTGCCAGAACTCGCGGCGCGCCGGCACCCGCTCCTCGCGGATCAGGATGAACGCGCCGTCCGCCAGCCTCGGCGCCACCGTCACTCCCACCCGGCGCGTGACTTTCGTCCACTCCCTTCCCGCAGGGTTCGCCGGGGTGCGCACCGTTTCCCTCGTCACCCGCAGATGCGGCGTGTCGAGAAGGACGTCTTCGCCGATGACTTCCCAACCGGCGCTCATTTTCCGGACGACAGATGCTTGCGCCACCAGTCCAGACGCTTCGCCACATTTGCGGGCGAAGGGGCACCCTCGGCCGTGCGTGCCGCAAGTGATCGCACGGCATCGAGGCAATTCTTGGCATCGGGACCGAACAGCTTGCTGGCCGCGGCGAGGTCGGCATCTTTCAACTCGCGCAGCGTCACGCCGCGTCCGGCGGCGAGCGCCACCAATTTTCCAACCACCTCGTGCGCCTCGCGGAAAGGCATTCCCTTGCGCACCAGGTAATCCGCCCAGTCGGTTGCCACAAGCAATGGGTCATCCGCAGCGGCGCGCATGCGATCGGTATCCCATTCCGCGGCGGAGAACATCTCGGCAAGGATCGCCAGCGATGCACCCAGCGTGTCCGCCGAGTCGAACACCGGCTCTTTGTCTTCCTGCATGTCGCGGTTGTAAGCCAGCGGCAGACCCTTGAGCGTTGTGAGCAGCGAAACAAGATTGCCGTAGAGCCGTCCCGTCTTGCCGCGCGCAAGCTCCGCGATGTCGGGATTCTTTTTCTGCGGCATCAAACTCGAGCCCGTGGTGTGCGCATCGCTCAGGCGGATGAACCCGAATTCGGAGGAGGCCCAGAGGATGACGTCCTCGCAAAGGCGCGACAGGTGCATCCCGCAGATCGCGCAGGCGGAAAGGTATTCGCAGGCGAAATCGCGGTCGGACACGGCATCCATGCTGTTCTGCGTCACGCCGTCGAAACCGAGTTCCTCGGCAACCTTCGCGCGGTCGAGCACGATGGTCGAACCCGCGATGGCGCCGGAACCCAGCGGCAGCACATTGGCGCGGCGCGACGCATCGAGCAGGCGGCCCGCATCGCGTTCGAGCATTTCCACGTAAGCCAGGAGATGATGGGCGGCCGGCACGGGCTGGGCCCGCTGCAAATGCGTGTAGCCCGGCATAATTGCATCCGCCGCTTTGGCGGCGAGACCGGTCAAAGAGCGCTGCAAGTCCCGCACCGCATCGACGAGTGAAGCCGTCTCATCGCGGAGCCACAGGCGCAGGTCGGTCGCGACTTGGTCGTTGCGGGAACGCGCGGTGTGCAGCTTGGCTCCGGGCGCCCCGATTTTTGCCGTGAGCGCCGACTCGATGTTCATGTGGACATCCTCGAGTTCCTCGCGCCAAACAAAATTGCCGGCGCGGATCTCGTCAGCGATTTGGTCGAGCCCGGACCGCATCGCCGCCAACTCTTCTGCGCCGATCAACCCCGCCCGTTGCAGCGCCGCCGCGTGCGCTTTGGATCCCGCGATGTCATGAAGCGCCAAACGTTTGTCGAAAGACACCGACTCGCCGAAGGCGCGCAACCGCTCCGAAGGATCCTTGGAAAATCTGCCGTGCCACATAATTCAGACAGCCCCCGCCACTCCGTCGCGCCGCTTGTGGCAGATGCCGCTCAGCCGCAGTTCGTCGCAGCGCGCCTCGATGCGCACCTGCTTGTTGGCCGGGGTGAACCCCATGCGCTTGGCCATGCAGTTTTCCAGAAGCTCCATGTTGAGATCCTCGAACTCCAGGATCGCATGGCAGTCGAGGCAAATGAGGTGGTTGTGATGCGGGTGATCGACAAAATTCGGGTCGTAAACTTTGCGGCCCTGGGCCAGGTCCAATTCGCGCAAAAGACCGCTTTCCACGAGAATGGGAAGCGTGCGGTAAACCGTGGCGCGACTCACGGTGGGGTCGACCCCGCGCGCCATGTCGAGCAGTTCGTCGGCCGTATAGTGTTTGTCGGTGCTGAAGGCCGCTTCGATGATCGCGTCGCGCTGCGTGGTCTTGCGCAGCCCCTTGCTTGCGAGAAACTCGCGGATCTGGTTGCGCAGGACTTCTTCCATGGGAACGTTGCGCGCTTTCGCGCCGATGGCCGATACTCCGCGCGGCTCCAAGGGAGGTCAAGACCGGCGGATCGCAGGCGAAAATTCTCCCGTCCGCGACGGGACATGGCACAATGCGCCGATGTCCAAGCCAGACCGTGATGCCCTCAAACGCGCCGCCGCCGTGCGTGCCGTGGATTTTGTCGAACCGGGAATGCTCGTCGGACTCGGCACCGGCTCGACGGCGATCCACGCGGTGCGCGAGATCGCCCGCCGTTATGGCGCCGGCGAATTGCCCGGACTGCGCACATTCGCCACTTCGCACGAGGTCGCCCGTGCCGCGGCCGAGGCCGGACTGCCGCTCGTCGATGACGAAGGACCGGCTTTCATCGACCTGACGATCGACGGTGCCGACGAGGTGGATCCGGAACTCAACGTGATCAAGGGCGGCGGCGGCGCATTGCTGCACGAGAAGGTCGTCGCGCAGGCCACGAAGAGGCAGATCATCGTGGTCGACGAATCGAAGCTGTCCCCGCGCCTTGGAACAATCCACCACCTTCCCGTCGAGGTGATTCCTTTCGGACGCGGCAGCCAAAAGGAATTTCTCGCCGCCCTCGGAGGCAATCCCGTCCTGCGCCTCGGAAAAGACGGACAGCCTTTCAAGACAGACGAGGGCAACTTCATCTACGACTGCGACTTCGGCCCCATCGAAAATCCCGAGGAACTCGGGGCCGAATTGTGCAATCGGGCCGGCGTTGTGGACCACGGGCTCTTTCTCGGCATGACCGACGACTTGATCGTCGCGGGAGCCGACGGCCTGAGACACTTGCAGCGGGATCCGGAGACGGGAAAAATCTGCCAGATCGGCAATTGACGCCACAATCCCTTGTGGTATCAACCATGTTAGTTCTTACGACAACACTATGCGTTGCCCCCGATGTGGAGACCTGCGCGATCGCGTCATCGACTCGCGAGTCATCCAGGAAGGCGAGCGGATCCGCCGCCGTCGCCAGTGTGTCGCCTGCCGCACCCGCTACACGACCTACGAGGCCATAGAGCAGATCGAACTCCGCGTGCTCAAGCGCAACGGGCGGATCGAGCCTTTCCACCGTTACAAATTGCTCAGCAGCCTCTCGAAAGCCTGCGAAAAGCGCCCGATCAAACTGGAAACTCTCGAGCGCCTGGTGGACGAAATCGTCACCGAACTCGGCGCGGAAACAGGACGCGAAGTGCCCAGCCGCCTCATCGGCCTGAGGGCCATGGAAAAATTGCAGGCGGTCGATCCCGTGGCCTACGTGCGCTACGCCTCGATCTACCGGCAGTTCCAGGAGGCCGGCGAATTTGTCGATGAAGTCGAGCAGATGAAAAAGCGCAGCCCGCGCCGCCCCGACCAACCCGAGCTTTTCAACGTCCCGTCCAAAGTCGCGAAAGAATCAGCCGTCCCCGCCTGATCTCTCTTTCAACTTTTCTCTCAACTCTCATACCTCAACTTCTCTTGATCGCCCTCGCCGACAACTTGCCGCTGGTCCGCCTTTCCGACAGCCGCGCCGTGCGGTTCGAGCGCCACTGGCTCGAGCGCGCGGTCGCCGACGCCGCGGGCGCGGCCGGCTACGACCGCTGGTGGCTCGCACCCCACGTGGCGGAAAGCGTCACCAGCTACCTCGAGCGCGAGTTCGATGAGAATGTCATCGCCAGCCAATGCCTCCACACCCTCGTCTCAAGCGTGCTGCAAGTCATCGGCTACCCGGATGTGGCCCGCGGGTTCCGCCTTCCGGAACCGCCCGTCCGCATCTCGCTGGCGGCGCTGGCCGAAACGGCGGGCACGGGATACGAACTCGCGTTCTTCCGCGAACTCGACCGCACACTTCACCGAATTCTCGCCACCCGCACGGCGCGGGTTGAATTCTGCGATCTCGCCGCATGCGTGAAACGCCTGCGCCGCGCCCGCGCATGGCGCAAGGACTGCGCGCAACTGCGCAACGAGATCGTCGCCCACGTGCGCGGTCAAGCCGCCCGCCTCGGGCGCCGCCGCACGCTCGATCTGGAACTCACATGACCATCTTCGAACGCATCGCCGCGGGGGAAATCCCCGCGAATATCGTCCGCAACGACGACGATGTCCTCGCATTCCACGACATCAATCCCCAGGCCCCGGTGCACGTTCTTATCATCCCCCAACGCGCCATCCCGCGCATCGGCGCGGCGCGCGATTCCGACGGACCATTGCTCGGAAAACTCCTTCTTGCCGCCCGCGAAATCGCCGTGGAGTTGGGGCTCGACAAAAGCGGCTACCGGCTTGTCATGAACAACGGCCCGGACGCGGGCGAAAGCGTCCCCCACCTGCACATTCATCTGCTGGGCGGACGCCCCATGGACTGGCCTCCGGGCTGAGTTTCTTCAGTGCGGCAGCTTGTGGCCGCCGTTGGCAGGGTCGAAATAGACACTTCCCCCGATGAATTCGCGAAGGATCGAATTCCACGGCACTTTGTCCGACGGCATCGGACGGAAAAATCCCAGCAGGTTGAGCAGGCGGTCGCGGGTCGCCACATGAGTGCTGCGGTCGGGGATTTTGCAAAGGGACTTCTCGGCAAACGGACGCAACGCATTCATCTCGTAAAGCATGCTCGAGTTGAACATCGCGTCCGCCTCCTCCTGGTATTTGAACACATGGAGGTATTCGCCGCGCCGGACGCTCGACCATTGGTCGATGGTCTTCTCCGGATGCGTCCCGCGGAACAGGTCGCCGCGCACAAGACGCCGGATAAGCCGCACCTCGGTAGTGGGAATGCGGTTCATCAGGTCGAGGTTCAACTCGAAAAGGGCGTTGATGTAGATTTTCCAGCAGACGTTGCGCTCGAGACCTGGAAGAAGTTGCGGATTGAGAGCGTGGATACCCTCGATCACCAGGATCTCCCCGCGCCCGAGGCGCATGGGGCGCGTTTCGGCGATGCGGCAACCGCAATGGAAATCGAATCGCGGGGCCGCAACCTCTTCACCCTCCACAAGCCGCGCGACATGATCCTGAAGCAGGTGCAAGTCGAGCGCCCCGAGACTCTCGAAATCGGGCCGCCCCGACGCATCGCGCGGCGTCTGCTCGCGGTCGAGAAAGTAGTCGTCGAGCGAGAGCGGGACCGGACGCAGACCGTTGACCTTGAGCTGCGTGGCCAGTCGCTGGGCAAAACTTGTTTTGCCGGACGACGAGGGACCGGAAATGAGCAGCACACGCAGGGCGCGGCGCTGTTGCAAAATCATGTCCGCGATGTCGGAAATCTCTTTTTCCTGCAAAGCCTCCGAGATGCCGAGGATTTCGTGGCTCCGGCCGGAGTCCATGAATTCGTTCACATCGGCCACCAGCTCGATGTTGATGTTGCGCAGCCACCGCTGGGTCTTTTCGTAGGATTCCGCCAACTTCTCCGGCGGGATCAAAGGCGTGTCGCCGCTGCACTTCACGTCGCCGAAGTCCACGATGAAGCCGGAGGAAAAAGGGATGATGTTGAACGGCTCGACAAGCGAGGAACGGTTTTCCGCGGGGTAAAGAGCGCGGACCAGCAAGCCGTCCACGTCATAATGGTAATAGCCGTCCTCATGGCGCAGAAAATGCACGGGACGGTCGGACGCCACCCACGCATCGAGATGCTCTTCGATGCGCCGCACCTCGCGCTCGGACAGCGTCGATCCGACGAGATTGCAATACACGCCCTCCTGGATCGAATAGGCCGTCTTCAAACGATAGTCGGGAAACAGATCCGACACCGCCTTGATCAGCCCGAGTTTGACCGTCTGCCTCTGCTTGCGGAGATGCGTCTCTTCCATGGCGGCTAACGGCTGTCCACCGGCGCGATGGCCAGGGGCGCTTTGCCCTTGCGCACGATCATTTCGGCCGCAATCTCCGTCCATTGCACGTCGGTCACGACTGTTTGCTCGGGCCGGAAAACAGGGACAAACGTGGTGTAAACCTGAGGCACCGTCACCCACTGGCCCTGACTGTTTTGCACCGTCTGGTAGAAAATGTTGGTCTGCGGGATGTTCTCCCAGTGCGCCGGGATGTAGTTGAAGTTCTGGCGTGTGTCGAAGGCCAGCTTGCGCAGGATCACGGCATCCGCGCCCGCGCGCCGAGCATTGTAAAGCAACGCACGGTAAAGGAACGGATAGCCCTGGTCCGACACCGTTGCGAAGCGACCGATCACCCGGTGCGGCCACGAAGGCGGCTCGGACAGCACGGGCACCGGCGCTTTCTTGTCCAGGGGCGGGTAAACCGGACCCGCCACCGGCGTGTAATAAATCTCCGTGTCGCTCAGACGCGCGCAACCGCAGAGCAGAAGCAGCGGCAACAAAAGCGCAAGCAGGCGCATACACGCTTGGCTACACCTTCCCGCCGCGCAGCGCAACTGCGGCGCGGGCGCGTTTGACACCACGCGCCGCGCTGCTTAAGAATTCCCACCCCGATAATGGTGGCCGTAGCTCAATGGCAGAGCCCCGGATTGTGATTCCGGTTGTTGCGGGTTCGAGTCCCGTCGGCCACCCGTTCCATCATACCGCGCTCGGCGTCGAAAACATGGTTTGCATAGATTAACCTGACCATGACCCGCGACGAAAAATTCATGCGCGAGGCGATCCGGCTTGCGTGCAAGGGTCACGGACACACGCGCCCGAACCCCGCCGTGGGATGCGTGATCGTCAAGGACGGACGCATCATCGGACGCGGATGGCACCGGCGCGCGGGAGCACCACATGCGGAGATCGAAGCGCTGCGCTCTCTGAAAAATTCGCGCGCCGCGCTGGGAGCAACGCTGTATGTGACTCTCGAACCGTGCTCGACCCGCGGGCGCACCGGACCGTGCACCGAGGCGCTGATCGCCGCCGGCGTTGCACGCGTTGTGGCAGGAGCCATCGACCCGAATCCGAAACACCGCGGACGCGGATTGCGCATTCTTCGAAAGGCGGGTTTGGCGCTCACATCCGGCGTGTTGGATAAGGAATGCGCGGCACTGAACCCGGAGTTCAACCATTTCATGTCCACCGGACGACCGTGGGTCGTTGCCAAATGCGGAATGTCGCTCGACGGGCGCCTCAGCCGCCCGCCGGGCGAAAGTCAGTGGATAACTTCCAAGGCCGCGCGGGCGGACGCCATGAAACTCCGCGCCCGGGTCGATGCCATGCTGGTCGGCGCCAATACTGTGCGGACCGATGATCCAGCATTGACCGTGCGCGGCATCCGCGGTGCTGCGCAGCCTTGGCGCGTGATTTGGGCGCCGCGTGGAAGACCGCCAGCCAAAAGCAAAGTGTTCAAAGATCGCTGGCGCCACAAAACGATCGTTGCCACGAACCAGACGCTAAAAGGCGTCCTTCGTGATCTTGCCAAGCGCGGCATTCAATCGGTCTTGGTCGAAGGCGGCGGACACACCTTGGGGCAGCTATTCAAAGAAAGTCTGGCCGATGAAGTGACTTTTTATATCGCGCCCTTGCTGGCTGGAGGACCGATCCCCGCCGTGGGTTCCCGCCCGGCCAAAGTCCCGCAGATTGTGAGTGCTCACTGGGAAAAAATCGGCCAATGCCTGAAAGTTCGAGGAATCGTGCAAAAACAGCGAAAACAAAGTGCGAAGAATTTCCCGTTTTGTGAAAAAAATCCTTGCCGGGTTTTGAACGTTTGCACTACTTTGGCGTCACGGAACAATTCCGTAACGCAAACAAACCTAAAACCATCATGAAAAAATACATCATCACAGGTGTCATGGCCGCTGTCGCCGCTACCTCGGCGTTCGCGGGCACTGCCACCGCCTCCAAAGAAGTGGTTGCCGTCGAAGAGCCTTGCCTCTTCCGCGACCAAGAAATCCAACTCGACCTTTTCGGTCTGGGAGATTTCTACAAAGGTAACTCCGGCAACTTCTTCATTCCCAACACGACCAGCCGTCAGCTCTCGGGCCGTCCGGCTTGGGGTGGTGGCCTCGGCGTGAACTACTTCTTCATGAAGTATGTCGGCTTGGGCATCGAACAGAGCGTCTTCGGGCGTAACTCAGCTGGAACCGGTAGCACTGACATCGGCAACTACGGCTACACCCGCTGGCAGACCACTGGTAACCTCATTCTGCGTTACCCGATCTGCTCGTGGAACCTCGCTCCCTACCTCTTGGTCGGTGGCGGTGCGCAATACGGCAATGTTCCTAACAGTGCTGGATATACTAGTGGCACTTTGAGTGGCACCACCGGTCAGCGCTATCGTATGTCCGGTCAAGGCTTCGGCCATGTCGGCGGCGGTCTGGAATATCGCGTGACCGAAAACATCGGTCTGTTCAGCGACCTGCGCTATCTCTTCTCGAATGTTAGCGGCCTCGCTAACAATCAGATGCAGTGGCGTTATGGCGTCCGCTTCGCGTTCTAATTGAACGTCTGATTCGATTCACAAACGGCGCCGGAGAAATCCGGCGCCGTTTTTCTTTGTCCGAATGCAACGTCAAAAAACCGCAACGACAGCCTCCTTTGCGCTGGAGTAAAGCGCTCCCAACGAACACAATCCTTTCCGCTTCACCGGACCACGTCCGGTTCTCTATTCAACGCCGTTTCAACCCGTGTATACGCAGAACGAAAAAGTCGAACCCATCGATGTCGCGGAGGAGATGTCACGCTCCTTCCTCGATTACTCCATGTCCGTCATCATCTCCCGCGCCTTGCCTGATGCGCGCGACGGACTCAAGCCCGCCCAGCGCCGCATCCTCTACGCGATGCACGACCTGCGCTTGTTTCCCGGGCGGCAGCACATCAAGTGCGCAAAAATTTGCGGTGACACCAGCGGCAACTACCATCCGCACGGCGAAGCGGTCATCTACCCCACACTCGTGCACATGGCGCAGGACTGGGCCATGCGCGAGACGCTCGTCGATGGCCAGGGAAACTTCGGCTCGGTGGAAGGCGATCCGCCGGCCGCCATGCGTTACACCGAGGCGCGCCTCACCCATCTGGGCACGGCTCTCATGGCCGACATGGACAAGTCCACCGTCGATTTTGTCCCGAACTATGACGAGCGCCTGACCGAACCGGTCGTCTTTCCTGCCGCGTTCCCGAATCTCCTTGTCAACGGCGGCACCGGCATCGCCGTCGGCATGGCCACCAACATGCCGCCGCACAATCTCGGCGAGGTCATCGACGCCATCTGCGCGCAGATCGACAAGCCCGACATCACGCTCGACGGCCTGATGAAGCACGTCAAAGGCCCGGACTTCCCGACGGGCTGCCAACTTTGCGGCGTCGGCGGCATCCGCCAATACCTCGAAACCGGCCGCGGTTCGGTCAAAGTCCGCGGCAAAGCCGGAGTGGAGGAACTCAAGGGCAACCGCGAGCAGATCGTCATCACCGAGATCCCCTACAACGTCAACCGCGCCACCCTCGTCGAGCGCATCGCCGATCTGGTCAACCAGAAGACGATCACCGACATCAGCGCCATCCGCGACGAGTCGGACGAAAAAACGCGCGTCGTGGTCGAACTCAAACGCGACGCCAACCCGAAGGTTGTCATCAACAACCTCTACAAGCACACCGCGCTCGAATCCTCCTTCCCCATCACGATGCTGGCCATCGACCACGGGAAGCCGAAGCTCCTTTCGCTTAAAGAAGCCATCTTCTGCTACATCGAGCACCGCCGCGAAGTCGTCCTCCGCCGCACGTCCCACCTCCTCGGCGAAGCCGAAGTCCGCGCCGAGAAACTCGAGGCTTTCCTCATCGCCTTGGCCAACCTCGACGAATTCATCCGCATCATCCGCGGATCGAAAAACCGCGAAGAAGCCAAAGTCAAACTCCTCGCCTTCGAATTCACCCGCAAGCAGGTCGAGAAATTCGGGGTCAAAATCCGCAGCGAAGTGCGCCTGACCGACGGCGAATACCTCCTCAGCGAACAGCAGGTCGACGACATCCTCGAACTCCGCCTCTACCAACTGACCGGACTGGAAAGCGACAAGGTCCTCGGAGAATACAAAGAACTGCTCTCCACCATCGAGGACCTCATGGACATCCTCGCCCGCGAGGAGCGCGTCCTCGACATCATCAAGACCGAGCTGCGCGAGATTAAGACCAAATACGCCGGCCCCCGCCTCACCGACATCGTCCCCGACGAAGGCGAGATCAACATCGAAGACCTCATCACCAACGAAGGCTGCATCATCACCGTGACCCACCGCGGGTTCATCAAACGCACCGCGGTCAGCAACTACCGCGCCCAGAAACGCGGCGGCAAAGGCGTCATCGGCATGCAGACCCGCGAGGCCACGACCGAGAACGAGGAAGACGATTTCGTCGAACACCTCTTCACCGCCAGCACGCACGATTACCTCGTGTTCTTCACCAAAAAGGGCCGATGCTACGTGGAGAAAGCCTACAATATTCCGGAGATGGGCCGTGCGGCCAAAGGACGCTACATCGCCAACTTGCTCGAGTTCAAA
>VEQL01000020.1 GCA_018883245.1 Chthoniobacterales bacterium | reverse complement strand
AAATCTCCGCTTGGCAAAACCACCGCAACAACCGCGGCGCTCCTATCAACTGGCGCTTCACCACCGAAGATGCCCGCATCAAACTGCTCAGACTTTATCCGAAATTGTAGCTGTTACTGAGCACTAGCAGTTTTGGGGAAATTCTTGAGGCAATGGAAAAGTGATGGTATGTGGTGATGGTATGCCAATGATGACGCATCGCACGACTTTCGCTTTGGACGAGACGACCGCACAGCGCCTCAAGCGATTGGCAAAACTCTGGAATGTGTCGCAAGCCGAAGTGGTCCGGCGCTCGGTCGAGCGGTCCGAGCGAACAGCGCAAGCGACGAAATATGATCCGGTGGCATTGCTGCGCGACCTGCACGCCAAAGGAGCCGGTCTTGCCAAAACGGAGGCCGATCGCTGGATCGCCGAGACCTATGAGGATCGCAAAAACTGGCGCGCCTCGTCGTGATCTGCCTCGACACAAATTACCTCATCCGCTGCCTCGAGGATGGTTCAGAGGAGGCCAATCGCATCACGGATTGGTATCGCCGCGGAGAACGTCTCATCGCGCCGATGCCCGCGTGGTATGAATTCCTCTGCGGTCCAATCACGGCGGAGCAGGAGGAAATCGTGCGGGCTTTCCTCGCGGAAGTGATTCCGTTCCACGAGGAGCAGGCCCGGGAGGCATCGCGTTTGCTCAATGCAACCGGACGCAAGCGCGGCCTGCGCGTGGACGCCATGATTGCAGCCACAGCCATTGTGTCCGGGGCTCGCTTGGCCACCGGCAACCGCAACGACTTTGCGCCCTTTCTCGAACATGGACTCGAGCTTGTCTGAGGACGAGGCTGCGGAGATCGCGGAGGCGAGAACGCCTTTTTATCGGCGAAGACCGTTGCCGGGGATTCGCACAAGGCGGACAGGCTGACAACGCTACATTTTGAATTCGGGGATGTCTTCGGCGACGCGCGGGGCTTTTTCCCGGAGTTTGAGGGCGATGATGATTTCTTCGAAAGCGCGGACGGCGACTTCGTAGGGGACGGTGCTGGGTGGGTCCGCCATCGGGCGGTCGAAGACCGGGAGTTCGAAGTCGTCTTCGGGTCTGAGCACAGTCAATCTTGGCACATCCGGCGGATGCGCTCCAATCCTTCCTCCTCGCCATAGCGAAGGATCAGAGAGGAGAAAGCCTCGTCGTGCGCGTCGAGTTTGTGCAACTCGATGAGTTTGCGGATGTCGATCCAGTCTTGGTTCGATTTGTCGGGGTCGCGCGCGCTGCTTCGCGTGGCGTGCAATTTCAGCGCGACCATGTGTTGAGGAGATGGTGTTCGCCTGCCTTGAGTCACAATGGAATCCGCGCGCAATTTGGCGAAGGTTGCATCATCGACGAGCATGAGGCGTTCGATGAGTTCGATAATCATGGCGGGGATTCCTGCATATTTAGCACATGGTGGGGGCCGCGGGGTAGCTCCGGGTCAGTGGTGTGGGTTTTTCTTGGCAAGCCGTGCAGGGCTTTTTATCGTCACGGAAATTTAACCCACCACAATGGCCGAGCTCGAAAACAAGTATCCAGAAAACGTTACCGGAAAATTTTACGTCGATGACCAGTGCATCGATTGCGACCTCTGCCGCGAGACGGCGCCTTCCAATTTCAAGCGCAACGATGACGGCGGGTATTCCTACGTTTACAAACAGCCCGACACCCCGGAGGAAGAGGCGCAGTGCAAAGAGGCCATGGAAGGCTGCCCCGTCGAGGCCATCGGCGACAACGGCGCGTAGTATCAAAGGCGGGTCTGCGGTCGGCCGCCCTTTCATTCCGATGAGCCGCTGGGCCGAAACCGCTCTGGCTGAGTGGCGGCGCTACCGCGAGCCCCGCGATCCTTCCGAACGCACCACGGGTGTGCGCGCTGCGCTCCGTGCTTTGCTTCCGAAGCTCGGGCTTTCCGATGCGCTGGAAGAGCAGGAAGTGCGGCGTGTGTGGGCCGATTTGGTGGGGCCGTTCATCGCATCGAAATCCGCGCCCGACCGCCTTCGCGGCGGTGTTCTCCATGTGCGCGTGCATCATTCGAGCGTGCGCTTCGAGCTCGAGCGCACCTGGAAAGCCGAGATCGAGGCCAAGCTTGCCGCGCAATTCGGTGCCGGAAAAATCCGCGAGGTGAAATTCTTCGGCTGAGACCATGTTGCGCAATCTTTTGCTCGATTGGTCGGGGACCTTGGTTGATGACTTGGCGCCGGTTCTCGGCGCCACGAACCATGTGCTGGAGGCATACGGGCGTCCCCCGCTTACGCGCGACGAATTCCGGCAGCATTTCCGCCTGCCTTTCACCGACTTTTACCGGGAGTTCCTGCCCGACGTGCCGCTCGATGAACTCGACGCGCTTTTCCACGACCGTTTCACCGGTATCCGAGACGAAGTCGTTCCGCTTCCGGGATTGCGTGAGTTTCTGGATTTTTGCCGCGAGGACGGCCGCCGGCTATTTCTGCTCAGCTCGGTGAAACACGAGCATTTCGAGGCGCAGGCGCGCAAGCTCGACCTGCTGCATTACTTCGAGTGTCCTTACGCCGGTGTGCTCGACAAGCGGGCCAAAATCGGGGAAGTCCTCGCGGCACACTCGCTCGATCCGGATGAGACGGCGTTCGTCGGCGACATGATCCACGACGTCGAGACGGCGCGGCACGGCGGCGTCATGAGCATTGCGGTGCTCACAGGCTATGACCCGGTGGGAAAAATCATGCCGGCCAAACCCGACGTTGTGGTTTCCTCGTTGCACGAATTGCGCCGATTGCTGCAACACGCGAGTGCGCGGAATGCCGGCGATCAGATTCTCATCGGCGGGCTCGCGGTGACTGCGCGTATCGGCGTGACCGATGCGGAACGTTCCAAGGCGCAGCGCCTGGAGGTCGATGTGAGGATGGATGCCGACTTCGCCGGGGTCGGCGACGACGTGGGGCGAACGACGGATTATGCTGCTGTTGCCGCATGGGTCGCAGCGGTGTGCGCGGCGCGGGAGTTCCGCTTGCTTGAAACATTGGCTGAAGATTTGGCGTCCGGCTTGCTCGCGGAGTTTCCGCTTGTTTCGGCCGTGGAGATCGAGCTTCGCAAATTCGTGTTGCCCGATGCCCGTCATGCGGCCGTGCGAGTGCGACGGCAGCGGGACTCCCGTGAACCCTGATTTAGAACTCGCCTGCGAAATTGCGGTGCGGTAAGCAAGAGTTCGAATGAACACTCCCCATGTTTGCGCCAAAGCGCCGGACGTCCAGGAAGTCGAACCCGGAACATATTGGTGGTGCTCCTGCGGTCTCTCGTCCACCCAGCCGTTTTGCGACGGCTCGCACAAGGGCAAGGGTTTCGCTCCCGTGAAAGTCGAGATCACCGAGAAGCGCAAAGTCGCTTGGTGCATGTGCAAGCACACGGCGAACCCGCCGTTTTGCGATGGCGCCCACGCCAAGCTGGCGTAGAGGTTCGGTCACGCCGGCCTGGGTTTCCACAAGCGTTTCGGGGTGGATCTGCCCCGCCCAAAAGCTTTTGTTATCATCCTTGCGTCGCAACGCGCCGACCCTCGCTACAAACGAAGTAGCGGCCCGAGGAACGGTGCGGTGGGGCTGGCTTTGACTTTGGCGACGTCCTCGGGTGTGCCTGCTGCCACAAGATTCCCGCCGTCCACCCCCGCCTCGGGTCCGATCTCGATGACGTAGTCGGCTTCGGCGATGACACTGAGGTTGTGTTCGATGACAACGACCGTGTGGCCTTCATCGGTGAGGCGGTGGAGGATGCCGATGAGTTGTTCGACGTCAGCCATGTGGAGGCCGATGGTCGGCTCCTCGAGAAGATAAAAATTGCCGCGCCGGTCTTCCCGCAGGCGGCGTCCCTTGGTCGCGCCCGTGCGCGACAGTTCGGTGACAAGTTTGATGCGCTGGGCTTCACCGCCGGAGAGCGTGGGGCTCGGTTGGCCGAGTGTGAGATAACCCAAGCCCGTTTCGACGAGCAGGCGGAGGGCGTGGCGGATTTTCGGGTGAGCGTCGAAGAATCCGGCCGCCTCGGCAGCAGTCATCTTCATCACATCCGCGATGGTTTTTCCGCTGTAGGTGACGTCGAGCGTCTGGCGGTTGTAGCGGCTGCCGTTGCATTCGCTGCACGGAAGCCAGCTGGATGGCAGGAAGCTCATTTCGAGTTTGATCGCACCCTGGCCGAGGCAGGTTTCGCAGCGTCCGCCGTCCGTGTTGAACGAAAACCGGCTGGCAGTGTAGCCGCGCATGCGCGAAGCGGGCAGCCCGGCAAACAACTGCCGGATTTCGTCGAAGACTTTGATGTAGGTCGCGGGCGTGGAACGCGAGGTCTTGCCGATGGGCGATTGGTCCACCATATGGACGGCCGCGATGTTCTCGGCGCCCAGGAGTTTGTCGTAGGGCGGTGGTGCGGCTTTACGCGACGGCTTGCGTCCGCGGCGTGTCAGGGAATCTTTCAGCGCCGGAACGAGGGTGCCGCGGAGAAGAGACGATTTTCCGGAGCCAGAGATGCCGCAGGCGACAGTGAGCCGCCCGAGGGGTATTTTTACATCGAGATTCCGTAGGTTGTGCAAGCGTGCGCCTCTGAGTTCGAGCCAGCGCAGGTCTTTCTCCTTGAGCGGCCGGCGTGCGCCGCGCGAGGGGCGTGACGGAGGATTGGCAAGGCAGCGTCCGGTGACAGATTTTCCGGATTTGCGGATCTCATCGAGTGTTCCGGTGGCAATCACTTCGCCGCCGCGCGATCCGGCGCCGGGTCCCAGGTCTATGATCCGCGAGGCACGGCGCATGGTTTCCTCGTCGTGCTCGACCACGAGAAGCGAGTTGCCTTGTCTCACCAGTTCGTCGAGGGCGTCGAGAAGGCTGCGGTTGTCGCGCTCGTGGAGTCCGATGGTCGGCTCGTCGAGAACGTAGAGGACACCGCGGAGGTTGGATCCGAGTTGCGCCGCCAGACGGATGCGCTGGGCTTCTCCACCGGAAAGGCTCGTAGCCGGGCGGTCGAGCGTGAGGTAATCGAGTCCGACACGCTGCATGAAACCGAGGCGTTGGCGGATTTCCGGCAGGATATCCTCGGCCAAAGCGGCGTCGTGGTCGCTGAAGGCAAGTTGGTCGAGCAGATGTGCGGCCTCGCGTGCGCTGGCGCGGGTGAAGTCTGCAATCGGATGATTTTGCACCCGGACGTGACGGGCCTCGCTATTGAGACGTATGCCTTCGCACTCGGGGCACGGTCGGGCGATTTCTTCATCGGTTTCCTCGCGGGCCTGTTCTTCCTGGAGGTCGGCCTCGAGTTGTGTGCGCGCCTGATCGGTTTTGACGGCGCTGTCGTAAACCAGCCCGAACCCGCGGCATGTTTCGCACCATCCGTGCGGGGAATTGAAGGAGAACATCCGCGGGTCGAGCGGTTCGAACGCGCGGGCGCACGAGGGGCAAGACATCTCGGTGCTCAACAGTTCGCTGTCCTTGCCCCGGACCAGACGGGCGGTGTTCTTGCCGATTTCGAGGGCGCGGCGGGCGATTTCGAGCGCCTCCTCCTCGGAGGCCCTGGTGATTTGCCCGACGAGAACGTCGATCGAGTGTTCGCGGTAGCGGGAGAGTTCGGGGAACTTGTCGGCTTTGATGAGTTTGCCATCCACCAAGAGGGTGTCGAAATCGTTCCGCAGGGCCCATTCGGCGACTTCTTTGTGGTAGCCCTTGCGCGATTTCACGAGCGGGGCGAACACTTGGACCGGCCCCGACCGCGACGCAGTCCGGACTTTTTCCGCCACCTCGGCGAGAGTCGTGGTTGCAACCGGCACGTTGCAGGACGGGCAGTATTGCGTCCCGAGTTTGGAGTAGAGCAACCGGAGGAAGTGGTAGATCTCGGTGATGGTGGCAACGGTCGATTTGCCGCCTCCGCGCGAGATGCGCTGTTCGATGGCGACCGCCGGGGGAAGGCCGTCGATGAGATCCACATCCGGCTTTTCCATCTGCTCGACGAACTGGCGCGCGTAAGTGGACATGCAATCGAGGAAGCGGCGCTGCCCCTCCGCGAAAAGGATGTCGAAGGCGAGGGAGGATTTGCCCGAGCCGCTCAGTCCGGTGACAACAACGAATTCGTCGCGCGGAATTTCGAGAGAAATGTTTTTGAGGTTGTGCTCGCGGGCGCCGGTGACCCGGATGCGATGGTTGTCCGCGGCAAGGAGCGGTGCGACCGGTTCGGCCGCGCGGAGTGTGGCTTCGTGTTTTTGCTCCTCGAGCGCCGCGCGCAGAAACGGGGCGGTGCGAGAGTCTTTGTTCTGCGCGACTTCTTCGGGTGTGCCGGCGACGACGATTTGTCCGCCTTCTTCCCCGGCTTCGGGCCCGATGTCTATGACGTGGTCTGCGGATTTGATGACTTCCACGTTGTGCTCGATGACCACGAGTGTGTGTCCGGCCTCGACGAGGCGTTCAAAGACCCGCAGGAGACGCGCGATGTCGTCGAAGTGCAAGCCGGTCGTCGGTTCGTCGAAGAGCAGGAGAGAGGACTCCGCCTCGGTGTCGGCGAGATGGGCCGCCAGCTTGAGACGCTGCGATTCCCCGCCGGAGAGGAAGCTGGTGGGTTGTCCGAGCCGGAGATATCCGAGGCCGACATCTTCGAGCGTCTGCAAAGGTCCGGTGATTTTCCGGTGCCTGGGGAATTTTTTGAAAAACGCGAGGGCCTGGGTGACGGTCATTTCGAGGACGTCATGTGCCGACTTGCCTTCGAGCAGGACGCGAAGAACGTGGGGCTGGAAGCGCTTGCCGCCACAGGATGTGCAGACGAGGGAAACATCGCTCAAGAACTGCATTTCGATGCGTTCGTAGCCGAGTCCGGCGCAGCGCTCGCAACGTCCGGCATTCGAGTTGAAGCTGAAGGCGGATGCTCCGAGTCCGGCGCCTTTGGCGGCGGGCGTCTGCGCGAAGAGGTCCCGGATGTGGTCCCAAGCGCCGAGGTAAACGACCGGCGTGGAGCGCGAGGATTTTCCGGGTGGCGATTGGTCGACCATCACGACGTTGCCGACGTGTTCGATGCCGGTGAGCTTTTTGATTGTGCCTGCATCTTCCTCGACGGGTTCCCCGCGCTCGCGGAGCAGGTTGCGGTGAAGGAGGCCGTGGACCAGGGTGGACTTGCCCGAACCGGAAACGCCGGTCACGCAGGTGAACACACCGAGCGGGAAGTCCGCGTCGAGTTTTTTGATGTTGTTGAGCGATGCGCCGCGGAGTTTGAGGAACTTTTTCGCGGCACGGCGTTTGGACGGCACGGGAATGGTTCGGCGGCCGACAAGATAATCGGCAGTGAGGGAACCGGCTTTGTCCGCGATTTGCGACGGCGGACCCGAGAACATGAGTTGTCCGCCGGTTTCGCCGCGTCCGGGGCCGATGTCGGTGAGCCAATCGGCGGCGCGGATGACCGTTTCCTCATGCTCGACGACAAGGAGTGTGTTCCCGTTGTCACGCAAGCGGCGCATGATGCCGAGGAGTTGTCCGAGGTCGCGCGGATGAAGTCCGACGCTGGGTTCGTCCATGACAAAGAGGGTGTTGACCAACGAGGCGCCGAGGCAGGTGGTGAGGTTGACACGCTGCACTTCGCCGCCGGAGAGCGTGCGAGTCGGGCGGTCGAGGGTGAGATATCCCAGTCCGACTTCCTCGAGGTAGGACAGGCGCGAGGTGACTTGGTCCAGAAGCAGTTGTGTGGTGTGGTCCGCGTCGGGCACCGCAATACCGGCGAGAAATTCGCGCAGGCGGCGGATCGGGCGCCCGGCGATCTCCGGCAGGGCGAGTTTTTCACCGTTGGCTCCGGCGAGGCGGTAATTGAGCGTTTCGGGTTGGAAGCGTCCGCCGCGGCATTTCGGGCATTCGTTGTAGCTGCGGTAGCGGCTGAGCAGCACGCGGACATGCATTTTGTAAGTCTTGGTTTCGAGCCAATCGAAATAGCCCTGCACGCCATACCAGCGGTCGCTGTCCCATGCTTCGTGCAGCGCCTCCCCGGGGCGGCGCTCGCCTTTGACGACCCAGTCTTGGTCGGCCTGCGGGAGGTCTTCGAACGGACAATGCAGATCGATGTCGCGGCGCCGTGCATGCCGGAGGAGGTCGCTCTGGCACTCCTGCGACATCCCGCTTTGGAAAGGACGCACAACGCCCTCGGCAAGCGTGCGCGAGCGGTCGGGAATGATTCGTTGCCAGTCGAGACCGATGATGCGTCCGAACCCGCGGCATTCGGGGCAGGCTCCGAGCGGATGGTTGAAGCTGAAGAGCCCGGGTGTCGGAGGGCGTATGTCGAGATCGCACCATGCGCAATGCCAGCCCGAGGAAAAAGGGACGCTTTCGCCGGTTTCGGCATCGGCAACGAGAACCCGGCCTTTTCCGAGGCGCAAAGCGGTTTCGACAGCCTCGGTGAGCCGGCGCTCGTCCGATGCGGGGACGCGGTCTTGGATCACTTGCACGACGGGCGGGAGTGCGGCGGGCGGGGGTTCGTCGGCTCTCAGGATTTTTTTACCGGCAAGGATTCGGAGGTAGCCTTGCTGGCGGAGAAACTCGAAGAACTGCGCGGGCGCGCGTTTTTCCACGTCCCCGGTGCCCACGGGAAAACTCACGAGCAGGGTTCGCCCGGCGAACCGCTTTGCGACATCGCATACGATGCAGCGGGCGGTTTCGGGGTGGATTGGTTTATGACACTTCGGACACGAGGCCTCAGCGAGGCGCGGGAAGAGCAATTTCAGATAGTCATTGATCTCCGTGATGGTGCCGACGGTCGAGCGCGTGGTTTTGACGTTGTTCGACTGCTCGATCGCGATGGCCGGCGGGATGCCTTCGATGGCGTCCACGCGCGGTTTGTCCATGCGATCGAAGAACTGCCTTGTGTAGGGGGAGAAAGTCTCGATATAGCGACGCTGGCCCTCGGCGTAAATTGTATCGAAAGCGAGGGAGGATTTGCCCGAACCGCTCGGACCGGTGACGACGTGCAACAATCCCCGCGGAAGATCGAGGTCAATGCCGCGAAGATTGTTCTGGCGCGCCCCGCGGATGCGGAGAACCTGACGATCTTTCGTTGGGCGGTTGCGTTTGGACATGACTGGGAAACGCCGACCGGCCGGTGTCCGGCGGCGAACCGCACAGAATAGTGCAAAGTGCGCGTCAGGCAACGCGCCAAAGAGGGGGTGTTGCACCCGGGGGGCGGGCAGTCGGCCGACTCGGCCTCAGGTGGTCCGATGCCGCAAGGTCATCGCCACCGAAGAATTTCAGGCGCCGGGTTGCTGGCGCAGTTGCTCGGTGCGCAAAAGGACGCGTTGGCGCATAATTTTGCCGGGCTTGAATTTCACTGTCGCTCGCGCAGGAATGACCACATCCTTTTCGGGTTTGTTCGGGTTTCGGCCGATGCGCTCTTTGGTCAGTTTCACCTCGAAAACGCCGAAGTTTCTGAGTTCCACGTTGTTGCCGTTGGCGAGGCTCTCGGTGATGTGGTCGAGGGTTTTTTGGATCACGGCAAAAGTCTGCTGCTGAGTGATGCCGACTTGCTCGGCAATGCTGACGACCATGTCGCGTTTCGTGAGGTTAGACATATGACGGAAATTGTTGTTGGAGAACTTCATGCAAGGCTACCGACAGCGGATCAAGAAGGAAAGATAAAGAATAGCCAATCTGCGAATTCGGGCCCGCGTCTCTTTTCGGCTTCATGTCATCGGCGGCAGGACGCATGATCACCGTTTTTCGCCATGAACCTTTCCCCTGACCGGAAATTGTCGGGTCTGTTGGCCCCGTTGTTTGCCCTGCGCACGGAAAAAGACCTGGGTATCGGCGACACGCAGTCCCTCAAAGAACTGATCGACTGGGCCTCGGAGCACGGTTTCGGGCTCGTTCAGGTCCTCCCGATCAACGAACCGGGCGGCGACAACAGCCCCTACAACATCATCAGTTCGCTCGCAATTGACCCGGCCACCGTTGCGACGCAACCGGAAGTTCTGAAAGACCTGACTTCCGGCGACTTCAAAGCCATTTGCGCCCGCCACGACGTGCCTGCCCTGCGCGAGGGAAAAGTGAACTACCGAGGTGTTCGTGCGCTGAAGACCGAATTGCTCGAGGCCGCTTGGAAGAAATTCAAGGGCAAACAACTCAAAGAGAAAACCCGGCGCGCGCAGCAGTTCTCGGCGTGGTGCAAAGAGAACGCCGGTTGGCTCGAAGCCTACACTCTTTTCCGGGCGCTCGTGCGGTTGCACGGCGAGAATGAAAACACCGGCCTCTGGCCGAAAAAACAGCGGACATTCGCCGCGGCGAAAAAGTGGCTGGCGTCCGCCTCGCCCGCGGAAAAGCGGAAGATGAAAGAATGGCGGAACTATTTCGCCTACGTGCAGTGGATCGCTTACGCCCAGTGGTCCGGGTTGAAGTCCTACGCGGAGGCCCGCAACGTGGCGATCGTCGGCGATGTTCCCGTGGGTGTGAGCATCTACAGCGCCGATGTGTTCGCGCGGCCGGAGATTTTCGACCTCACGCGCTCGGCCGGTGCTCCGCCCGAAAAAGTTTTCGCCGCCGATCCCTTCACCGCGAAGTGGGGACAGAACTGGGGCTTCCCGCTCTACAACTGGGGCGAGATGGCCAAAGACGACTATGCGTGGTGGCGTCAGCGCCTGCGCACCACGATGGAGATTTTCCACTTCTTGCGCGTTGATCACGCGTTGGGATTCTTCCGCATCTACAGCTTTCCTTGGCGTCCGGAGCGCAACACGGAATTCCTGCCGCTCACCGAGGACGAGGCGCGCGCCAAGACAGGCGGGGAACTTCCGCGTTTCGTGCCGGGCGATGACTCGACTGAGCAAAGCCGCGAGACCAACCGCGCGCAGGGCGATCGCCTTTTCCGCATGATCGTGGAGGAAACCGGACAGCACCGGCTCATCGCGGAAGACCTCGGCGAAATGTCGCCTTATGTGCGACCTGTGCTGAGGGAGCAGGAAATCCCCGGCTTCAAAATACCGCTGTGGGAAATCGCCCCGGACGGCTGGCCGATTCCCGGTCGCGATTACGAGCGTCTCTCGCTGGTCACCTATGCTACGCATGACCATCCGGCTCTGCGTGCTTATTGGGACGAGTGGTATGCCAACTCGCAGTCACCGGATCCGCAAAAGGCCGCGGCTGCTCTGCGACAAATGCAGGAGATCACGCGTTTTGCCGAGATGAATGTCGCGTTGCCCGCGCCGTGGAGCGATGAGATCCACGAGGGCCTGCTGCACGGATTGTTCGCCAGCAATTCCTGGCTCGCTGTCAACCTGATAACCGACGTCTTCGGCACGGCCGAGCGTTTCAATGTCCCGGGTGCGATCGGCGACCAGAATTGGACCGAGCGTTTTCCCGTTACGATTTCCGAGTGGGACAAGCACTGGCCGCTCAAAATCGCGAACATCGGAAAGATGATGCGCGAGACAAGTCGTTACGGAGTTTGAGGCCCCGCTCAGCACGACGGCTTGCCGAACTGGTTGAAACGACTAGTCTAAATGCCATGAAGTCTCAACCTGTGTTGGTCGGCGCTTTCGAGGCGAAAACCAAGCTGGGCAATTTGCTCGAGCGGGTCGGGCGGGGTGCGTCGTTTATCATCACGAAGCATGACCAACCGGTAGCGAGGCTGACCGCCTATCGTGACGACAAGGTGGTGCGGCGCAAAAGCGTGGTGGCCGAGATGCGCGAGCTGAGAAAGAAATACAAACTCGGTGGATTAAGCATCCGCGAATTGCGGGACGAGGGGCGCGCATGACCTTCGTCCTTGATTGCTCGGCTGCGTTGCCTTGGGTCTTCGCAGACGAAGCGACGGATGAGGCTGATCGACTGCTTGAGGAGATGGCGCGCGGGGCGCAGGCCGCCGTGCCCGCCATCTGGCATCTCGAGTTGGGCAATGTGTTGCTGGGGGCGATGAGGAAAAAACGAATCGATCAGGCTGGGGTCGAGGCGTTTTTATCGCGGTTGGGGAATCTGGAGATTGTCGTCGATCCGGAGACTT
The DNA here is from genome assembly GCA_018883245.1 of Chthoniobacterales bacterium. Classification (NCBI taxonomy): domain Bacteria; kingdom Pseudomonadati; phylum Verrucomicrobiota; class Spartobacteria; order Chthoniobacterales; species Chthoniobacterales bacterium. Next base: position 38,778 of record VEQL01000020.1, on the reverse strand, counting down.
CGGACCGCGCGTGGGACAAGACGCTGGATCTGGCGCAGCAGTATCGCCTCTCCGCCTACGATGCGGCGTATCTCGAGCTGGCAATGCGTCGTGGAGCTCCACTTGCTACCCTCGACGAGGAACTCGCCGCGGCTTGTCGGGCCGCTGGGGTGCAGCTCAAGCTGCTTTAGAGTCTTTGCTCTGCGGATTCTAGAACGTCACTCCGATCTGTGCGCCGAGGACAAGCGCGTTTGGAGTCGACCCCGTGCCGCCGGGTTGGATGATGTATTGCAGATCGGGTTGCACGTAGAAGAAGCGATTCAGCTGGATGTGGTAGCCCCATTCGAGCGCCATTTCGAAGCTGGCCGGGTCGCCGTTGTAAGCGCCGCCGCTGTTCGAGTAGTCGCTGCTGAAATTGCCGTAGGCCAAACCGAAGATGGCCGAGTCGTTGTCGCGTCCGGGAAGCAGTCCTTGGTAGACGATGCCGCTGTTCCACTGAAACGGAAGTTTGGCCATGTTCTGCTGCGGCGAGAGAACGAAGGCTGACCAGAGCGTGAGTCCCTCGTCGCTGCCCAGCGTTTCCTCGTAAACTTTCTGGTCGGCGTGCCAGTAAAATCCGTAGGCATTCGGCGCGGTCTGCGTGGAACCGAATTGCGCGTATGACGACCACGTCGAGTAATAGCCTCCGAACCAGTAATGCCCGGGGAGGCCGTGCACGTCGTTCTCCGCTTGCTCGGTGCCTTCGACTTCTTCGAGTTCGGTGGGGGCGCGTTTGACGTGCCTTTTGAAAAATTCCGGCGTCCATCCCAGTTGCCCGACGAACATGACGCCGTCGGTCGGCTCGATACCCATGTTGAGTCCATTGAGACTGCGCGAAAAAGTGCGATTCGAGACCTGGTAAAGCCCCAGTTGCGCATTCCAGTCGGGCGTGGGATCAACGCGCAGACGCGCCGCCCAACTTGCCCACGGGTAGGCAGAGAACGAGGCGTTGACTGGAATGGACTGCGGGTTGCCGTCGATGCCGTTGTTCATGTAGAGCCAGTAGAGCGGCGAACTGGCAAAATCGTCGCCGGCCGAGAAGCGGCCGATTTTGATGTTCGCCTTGTCGTCCCAGAATTTCTGCACGAGATGGACGTCGGTGAGGATGATCGTCTGCCCGCCGTAAATCTGCTGCACAGTGAACTGGTTTCCGATGAAGTCCTGCGAAAGGCTGTCGCCGTTGCGGTCGGTCGCCGCGATGGTGAAGGTCGCCCCGCGCCAGCCGACCAATTTTTCCAAGTCGAGCTTCACGCCGAACGCGATGTTGTCCGTATATGTGAATCCCTGCTGCATCCCGCCTACAGGATTCCCCGCGAGATCAGTCGTGTAGGTTCCGGAAAACTCGACGCCCTTTTCCGAATCGAGCCAATTGCGCATGCCCCACCAGTCACCGGTCATGTCGTCGCCTCGCCACCATTCTGCCGACCCGATGAAGTTGCTCGGATACGGCGTGTAGTAGTCCCAAAAACGGTCCTCCATCGCGTGTGCCGATGCAGCGGCCATGACAACGACGGCGGACAGAATGTGCTTTGGGTTCTTCATGGGGAGAATTTCGCGACGCTATCGCGTGCGGGGGCCCCACATCAAGTGTGCTCATGGCAGCGTGGGGTGCGCAGTTTCGGGACTATTGTTCGTAGTGAAACCGGAGCTGTTCGATCTCTAGATCGTTAGATCTCTTGCCGAAACGCGATACGCCATGCGGTGATCGTCCATGGTGCGGCGCGACCAGCAGCCCGCCAGCGCGTGCTTCAAAGGCTCCGGTTTTCCGATCCCGGCGTAAGGGCTTCGCAAAGTGTCCTTGATCAAATCGTTGATCCGCCTGACGAGTTCCGTGTCGGTCTTCATCCAGTGCTGGCAGTCCTCCCAAGCCTGCGGCGAGAAAACAAGATTCATACTTCCGCCGAGTCTTTGATGCTTTTCTTGAGCTTCTTCCCCTTGTTGAGGGTGTCGATCGAAGCGAGCAACCGCTTTGCATTGGCGGGGGAGTGCTGCAGATAAGCCGTCCCCTGCAGCGATTCGTAGTCGTCGAGCGAAACCATGACAACCGCCTGATCGCGATTGCGCATGATGATGACTCGATCATGGTCCGCGCAAACCGGTCCATCGTGGAAGCAAGATTCTCCCTCGCAGCTGTGTATGTGATGGCTGTCATGTGGACAGCCTCATGGACAGGTCTGCCTAACCTGTCAATGGCGGGTGGATTTCGAAAGTAAAATTGGCGGCAGTTCGTTAGTAATGGGCTTTACGACTGGTCGCATATTACTTGCCAGTAAAAGGCAGTTGTAAATTGTTCAGCCCTTTACGACAAAATTCACCAACTTCCCCGGGACGGCGACGACTTTGATGATTTCTTTGTCCGCGAGGTGCGCGGAAAATTTATCATGTTCGCGCGCGGCGGCTTCGAGCTGTTCGCGAGTTGCATCCTTTGCCACGACGAGTTTCTCGCGCACCTTGCCGTTGATCTGCAGGACGATCTCCACGTCATTTTGGACAAGCAGCGCTTCATCATGGGTCGGCCATGGTTGTGCGTGGGCGCTGCCATCGAAGCCGCCGAACTTTTTGCCGAGTTGCTCCCAAAGTTCCTCGGTCATGTGCGGCGCGAAGGGGCTGAGCAACACGAGCAAAGTGCGCAGTGCAGAGACGGGGCGTTTGTCGGATGAGGTCAGCTCGTTGACGCAGACCATCATTTGCGAAATAGCAGTGTTGAACGACAGCGTGCCGATGTCGTCGGTGACTTTCTTAATGGTGGCGTGCAGCACTCGGAGTTGCGCCGGATTCGGCGGAATGTCCGCCAAGGCGTCGGAAAGTTGCCACTGTCCCTCTTGGTTTTCGGTCATGGCCAAGCGCCACACGCGCGCGAGAAAGCGGTAAACGCCCTCGACGCCTTTCATGCTCCACGGCTTCATCTGCTCAAGCGGGCCCATGAACATTTCGTAGAGGCGGAAGGCGTCGGCGCCGTAGTCATTGATCACCTCATCGGGGTTCACGACGTTCCCGCGGCTCTTCGACATTTTTTGTCCGTCCGATCCGAGGATGATCCCTTGGTTGACGAGACGCTGGAACGGTTCCGGCGTGGGGAGGTGTCCGAGGTCGTGCAGCACCATGTGCCAGAAGCGCGAGTAAAGCAGGTGAAGCACAGCGTGTTCCGTGCCGCCAACGTAGAGGTCCACGCTGCCGGGCGTTTGTTTGCCATCGCCCAGCCAGTAACGCGCGGCTGCCTCGCCGATGAAGCGCTGTTCGTTGCGCGGGTCGCAGAATCGCAGGTAATACCAGCACGACCCGGCCCATTGCGGCATCGTGTTCAGTTCGCGCGTCGCACTTTCGGAATATTTCACCCAGTCCTTTGCCTTGGAGAGCGGCGGATCGGCGGTGCCGGTCGGTTTGAAGTCTTCAAGTTCGGGCAGGTGCACGGGAAGTTCGGAGTCATCCAGGGCACGATGACGCCCGTTTTCCCAAACGACCGGGAATGGCTCTCCCCAGTAGCGTTGGCGTGAGAACAGCCAGTCGCGCAGTTTGTATTGCACGGCAGCGCGGCCAAGCCCGCGCTCTTCGAGCCACGCGGTGATCTTGCGCTTCGCTTCCGCAGTGGGCAGTCCGTCGAGGACGCCCGAGTTAACCGCTGTTCCTTCGCCGGTGAAACAGCCTTCCTCGGGTTCCGGTGGCCGGACCACTTCGATGATGGGAAGATCGAATTTGCGCGCGAACTCGTGGTCGCGCTCGTCGTGGGCCGGCACGGCCATGATCGCCCCCGTCCCGTAGCCGGTGAGGACGTAGTCCGCAATCCATACGGGGATGTGCGTGCCGTTGACCGGATTGATCGCATAAGCGCCGGTGAAGACACCGGTTTTTTCCTTCGACGCATCCTGCCGGTCGCGATCGGATTTCGACGCAGCCTTTGCGATGTAGGCTTCCACCGCGTTTTTCTGCGCGGCCGTGGTGAGTTCGGTCACCAGGGGATGCTCCGGCGCCAGCACCATGTAGGTTGCGCCGAAAAGTGTGTCGGGCCGCGTGGTGTAAACGGTCAGGCGTCCGCCGGATTTCTCGAGGGTAAAATCGACGAGCGCGCCTTCGGAGCGCCCGATCCAGTTTCGCTGCAGCAGCTTGACGGACTCCGGCCAGTCCAGCCGGTCGAGTCCGGACATCAGGCGCTCGGCGTAGGCGGTGATGCGCAGCATCCATTGGCGCATGGGGCGGCGCTCGACGGGAAAATCCCCGACTTCGCTCTTTCCATCCACGACCTCCTCGTTGGCGAGGACAGTGCCGAGAGCGGGGCACCAGTTGACCGGCACTTCCGCGACGTAGGCCAAGCGCACGTTGTCGGGATCGGAACCGGGGTAAGTGGAGATCGGCTCGGCACGGTTCGTTTCCGGGTTGAACCACGCGTTATAAATTTGCAGGAAGATCCACTGGGTCCAGCGGACGTAATCCGGGGAGGTCGTGTTGACCTCGCGCGACCAGTCGTAGCTGAATCCGATGCGCTGCAGTTGGGCTTTGAAGCGCTCCACGTTGCGCGCGGTGGTGACGGCCGGGTGTTGTCCGGTTTTTACCGCGTATTGCTCGGCGGGCAGACCGAATGCGTCCCAGCCCATCGGGTGCAGCACATTGTATCCGCGCATGCGGCGATGGCGCGCCACGATATCCGTGGCGGTGTATCCCTCGGGGTGGCCGACGTGGAGTCCCTCGCCGCTCGGGTAGGGGAACATGTCGAGCACGTAGTATTTGGGCTTTGACGGATCGAAGTCCGGATCGCCGGGATTCGGTGCGCGGTAAGCGCCGCACTCGGCCCAGCGCTGCTGCCATTTGGGTTCGAATTCGGTGAAGGGATATTGTTTGCGCTGGCTCGACATGGTGCTTGCCGCCGGTGGCGGTGAGCGCGCATTTTGCCGGGAATGACGAACGTGTCAAAGAAACGCCTGCTTCTGGCCACGCGCAATCCTCACAAAACACGCGAGGTTCGGGAGATTCTGGGGGACGGCTGGGAAGTGAATGACCTGACCGCCCTTGCCGGAGTTCCGGAGGCCGAGGAAAGCGGCGCCACCTTCGAGGAAAACGCGCGCATCAAGGCGCTGTCCGCATCGCCGCATTACGACGGGTGGGCTTTGGCGGACGATTCGGGTCTGGAGGTGGACGCGCTCGGAGGCGCGCCCGGCGTGCACTCGGCGCGCTTTGCCGGGGAGTCCGCCTGCATGGAGCAGAACCGCGCCCTGCTGTTGGAAAAAATGAAAGGCTTGGGCGGCGAAGGGCGCCGGGGGAGATTCCGCTGCGTTCTGGCCCTGGCGAAAAGCGGCGCTGTCGTCCGCACGTTCTCCGGTGCGGTGGAAGGAATCATCGCGGAGACTGAACGCGGCGAGGGAGGCTTCGGCTACGATCCGTTGTTTGTGCCCGAGGGTGGCGAGCGCACATTCGCGGAAATGACGGCTGCGGAAAAACACGCGCTCAGCCACCGTGGTCGCGCCTTGGCCCTGCTGCGCGATTTTCTCCGCGGCGGCTAACGCTGCGCAAGTTCGCGGTCGGCGATTTTCTGTGCGCGCAGGCCCTTGGTGTTGAAGCGGCTGATGATCCGCTCATCGACGCTCCACGGCGTGCAAGGGTAGTCCAAATACGGACGGTGGCCGCCCTGGCCCCAAGTCCCCAAAATCATGCGCCTCTCGTCGGGCCCATACCAGACCGTGGTTTCGTTGGGGGACTTGTAAGGTTCGCCGGCCACGGGCGCGTTGTAGGGCATCGGCTTGTAGGAATAGAATGGACCGTATTGCTCCCGGCGGTTTTCCGGCGTGGCACACGCCGCGATTGCCAGGCAAGCGAGGGGCAGAAGAGGGGACAGACGCACGGATCTCTCTTATCCTGTGCCGCCGCGGAATCCAGCAAAAACGGTTCCAGAACCTATCCTAAAACCTGGCGCGGTGGCGTTGCGGATAATTTTCGTTTGTGGCAAGGAGCAAGCGATGTGGCTGTATCCTCTGCGATACAGTCCCGGGCGCCGCGACGCAGCCACGGAAGAAAAGCGCCGCAACCCTCTCGGGCAGGGCCATGGCGGGGCGTCTGGCGGCGTTGCTTCGCCAGTCACGATGCGCAGAGGCATCGCTCCCTTGCTCGCGCCTTGCTATCCGCTCCGCTATGACCCTGCGCCACCCCGCGAGGTTTTGGGATAGGTTCTAGTGCCCCCGCGAGAAGGCCACGGCAAGCAGGGCGACAAGGCGCGTCGATGCAGCCTCCAACTCGGCAATGAGGGCCTGCACGCGTCCGCGGAAGAAGGCGTAAGCCGCCATGGCGGGGATGCCGATGAGAAGTCCGGCCGCCGTGGTGACGAGTGCCTCGGAAACCCCTTCCGCCAGCATGATGGGACGCGAGGCGACGATGTCGCTGGCTACCACGCTGAAAGATTTGATCATGCCCAGCACCGTGCCGAACAATCCGAGCATCGGCGCGATGGTCCCGATGTCGGCCAAGTATGCGATGCGCTGGTTGAGCGCGGCCGCCTGCCGGGTGCCCTCGGTCTCGGCGATTTCGCGTGCTTCGGCGAATGTCGCGTCGGGGTGCTGGGTCACGAAATCCAATGTTTTTTGCATCACTCCCGCCACGGCTTCACGATGCCGGTTGGAGATGGCCAGCAGCCCGAGGTAGTCACGCTTGCGCAAGAGCGCATCGGCCGTCGTCATGTAGCGCTTGGTCACGATCGCACCGCGCCGCAGCGTGAATAGATAAACGATGACAAGCGTTACGCCGATGACGGACAGGATTCCGAGCGGGATCATGACCGGACCGCCCGACACGATCACCTGCCACAGGCTCGACTCGGGCTGCGGCACCGGAGACGGCGCGGCTTGGGCAAATGCGACGGAGGGCGCGGCGGCCAGCAGGACGAAGGGTCTCATCTGACCGTCCAAATTATAGGATGTCGCCCGCGATGCAAGGATGGCGGAGCCCCCGATGAAGGCTATATTCGGATTCACCATGCCGCCTGCCAAGGAGAGACCCGATTTGCGCGCACGCCTGCACGAGGTGCCGCACAAACCTGGTGTTTACCTCATGCGGGACAGGCTTGGCCGCGTTATCTACGTGGGCAAGGCCCGCGACCTGCGCAAGCGCCTGGCCCAATATTTCACTCCGGCGCGTTCGCGCCTGGCCGACCTGAAAACGCGCGCCCTGTTGGATTCAGTCTGGGACTTCAGCCTGCATGTCGTTCGTTCGGACGCGGAAGCCGTTTTGCTCGAAGGAAGGCTGATCAAAGAATACCGCCCGAAATACAACGTGTCGTTCCGCGACGACAAAAATTTCCTCCAGCTCAAAGTCAATCTCGACGACCCGTTTCCGCGTTTCACGCTTGTGCGGCTCAAAAAAAACGACGGTGCCCGCTACTACGGACCCTACGCGCACTCCGGTGCGCTGCGCGCGACCCTGGCCATATTGCAGCGCAAATTCGGACTGCGCTCCTGCCGTCCGCGCGTGCCCGGCGAAAAGGATTACCGGCATTGCCACGACGACATCATCAAAAACTGCTCGGCGCCATGTATCGGCAAAATCAGCGAGGCGGACTACCGCGCGCGCGTGCTGGAGGCCTGCGCGTTTCTCGAGGGGCGAAGCAAGGAAATCCCCGGTGAGCTTGAGGAGGAAATGCGGGCCGCCGCGGCCAAACATGATTTCGAAAAAGCCGCCGCGCTGCGCGATCTCATCACCGCGTTGCGTCGCACCGCGGCCCGTTCCCGTCGTTTTCTGCGGGGAGACTCCCTCCCTTCGACCCAGGATCCAAAGGGGGATTTGGCGGCGCTCGGAGAGGCGCTCGGCCTGGGGCGCCCGCCCGCCGTCATGGAATGCTTCGACATTTCGAACATCACGGCGACCCACATCGTGGCCTCGATGGTGCGTTTCAAAGACGGCGTGCCGGACCGCACGAATTACCGCCGCTACCGGATCAGGACGGTCAAAGGTCAGGACGACTTCGCCAGCATGGCGGAGGTTGTCCGGCGGAGGTATTCGTGGTTGCTGGCGCAGGCGCGCGAAGTCGGGTCCGATGAGGCCGAGTTTTCGCAGGAGGAACCGGGCGAGGCGGTGGCGCGTCTTCGCCTTCCCGATTCCATGCGTTTGCCCGACCTGATCATTGTCGATGGCGGCCGGGGCCAACTCTCCAGCGCCTGCGCCGAACTTGCGCGCCTAGGCCTTCGCGGACAACCCGTGATCGGCCTGGCCAAGGAGCGCGAGGAAATTTATTTCCCGCACGATCCGCAGCCGTTGCGCCTGCCCCACGACAATGGTGCCCTGCAAATGTTGCAACGCATCCGCGACGAGGCGCACCGCGTGGCCAATTCCTATCACCGGCTGCTTATGAAGCGGCGGATTTCGGAGAGCCGGCTCGACGATATCGAGGGAATCAATGCATCGCGCAAGAAGGCATTGCTCCGCGCGTTCGGATCGGTGGAGCGTCTGCGCCGCGCCCCTCTGGAAGAGATCGCGGCGGTGCCCGGCATGGGGCCGAGGCTGGCCGGGGAAATCAAGGGGGCTTTGGGGCGCGACCGGGCGAAACATTTGCACACGCGCCGTGTTTGAACTTAGCTAACCGCCTCGTGCTGCAACACCACATCAACGCGGCCCAAGGCTACATGGAGTTGGGCATGCCCGACGAAGCGCTGGCGGAACTCGAGCGTGTTCCCTCCGGGGAGCGCGGCAGCGAAGACGCCGTGCAGCTGCGCGTCTACATTCTCATGCGCTCGCAGCGCTGGCAGCAGGCTTTGGCGGCTTGCGAGGAGCTGCGGGCTGCGCGCCCGGGATTCCCGCTTGCTTACATCCACGGCGCTTTTTGCCTGCATGAACTCGGTCGCACGGCCGAGGCCGTGGCACTTTTGAACCGGGGCCCCGAGTCGCTGCAGCGGGAACCGGTCTATTTCTACAACCTCGGCTGCTACCACGCGGTGCTGGGCGATCCGGACGAAGCGAAGAAATGTCTCCGCACCAGCTTCGGCATGGACGGGAAATTTCGCGAGGTCGCGCGCCATGATCCCGACCTTTCCGGTTTGAGCGGAAGATTCTGATGCGGCCTCTTGATGAACAGGCGCTCTCGCGTGTGCGTGCGGCGTTCGAGGAAAACTTCGTGCGTGGCGAGGAGTTGGGGGCCGAGGTTTGTGTTTGGCAGGACGGTGACGAGGTGCTGCGGTTGCACGACGGCTGGCGCGATGCGGGGCATGCGGAACGGTGGGATGGAAAAACGCTCGTGCTTGTTTGGTCGGCCACGAAAGGCCCGGCTGCCGCCTGCGTGCTGCATGCGCTGCAGACGGCGGGCATCGGTCTCGAGACGCCCGTGGCCGAGGTGTGGCCGGAGTTCGGGGCCGCGGGAAAAGAACAAATCACTCTGGCGCAGTTGCTCGCCCACCGCGCCGGCATGGCGGTGCTCGAACGCGAGGGACTCCATGTTTCCGATCTTGAAGCCGTTGCTGCCGCGCTGGCTGCGCAACATCCAAACTGGCCGCCGGACACAGCCCATGGTTACGCGCCGCGCACATCGGGTTTTTGGCTCGATGCCATCGTTCGCCGCCTTGCGCAAAAGTCCCTCGGTCGGTATTGGCGGGAGAACTTCGCCGATCCGCTCGGTTTGGATTTCTGGATCGGTCTTCCTGACGAATACCACGGGCGCATGGCGCGTTTGCAGGCCGCACGTCTCAAGGATTTGAAAGAGCCCGGACCTTTCGAACATGCGCTGGCCGATCCCTCCTCACTCACCGCGCGAGCGTTCGCACAGCCGGCGGGGGTGGCGGGGGCGGCCGCGACCAACCGCTCGGAGGTTTGGCGTGTGGAAAATCCCTCGTTTGGCGGGATCGGCAGCGCCTGTGCCCTGGCGAAATTCTACGACAGCCTCGCATGCGGAAAGTTTTTCCATGGTCCTTGGCGCGAAGCGCTGACGACGCGCTTGAGTAATGGACCGGATCTTGTTCTGTGCCAGCCGACCGCATTCTCCGCAGGCTTCATGATGGACCCGGTCGATGCATCCGGCGCGAAGCTGCGGTTTACTTTGGGGGCTTCGATCAACGCGTTCGGACATCCCGGTGCCGGCGGGAGCCTGGCCTTCGCCGATCCCGAAAACCGGATAGGCTTCGCTTACGTGATGAACCGCATGGAAAACGGCGTGCTGCGCGAGTCGCGGCCCGCGCGTCTGGTAAAAGCGCTTTACGGGGTCGGGGGTTGACGGATGAATGCGGAAAGCTCTTTTGCATGATTGCCAAAACCGCAAACTTTGAAGTCCGCACGCGCGGCCGCGGCAGCTACGAGATCACGGATGAAGTGTCGCGCATTTTGAATTCCTCGGGAATGCGCGAGGGAATTGTGACTGTCTTCGTGCGCCACACCAGCGCCAGTCTCGTCATTTTCGAAAACGCCGACCCTTCCGCGCGCGAGGATTTGCACGAGTTTCTCGACCGCATCGCGCCCGATGGTGAAGCGTGGCATGTGCACACCATGGAAGGCCCCGACGACACAGCCAGTCATCTCCGCATGGCCCTGACCCGCACAAGCGAAACAATACCCGTAGCGGGCGGCCGGATGGTCCTCGGGACCTGGCAGGGCATTTTCCTCCTTGAACACCGCCACGCACCCCACCGGCGGGAAATCACCGTGGCCGTGGTCGGGGTTTGAGCGCGGCGCTTCTTGAGGCGGCCGACGGACCGGTTAGCATTGCGCAATGCCCCGATTCGCCCAAGTGATCCTCGACCGCTCGACGGGCAAGGAGCTGGATTATGAAATTCCGGCGGGTTGGGAGGCGCGCATCGCGCCGGGTTCGAGGGTGCGCGTTCCGCTGCGCAACCGCCAAGTCATCGGAACGGTCATGTCCGTGTCCGACACGACTGCGGCCAAGGGTGTGCGTCCCATCGCCTCGGTGATGGACGAGCGCCCGCAGATGACGCCTGTGCTGATGCGCCTGGCGAAGTGGATGGCCGATTATTACGCGTGTGACGAGCAGGACGCTTTGCGTTGCATTTTGCCCCGCGCCGTCCGCAAGACGGGTCATGCGCCGCTCAAACGCAACTTCGCCGCACTCGCGCGGAAGGTGAGTGCCGAGGAAATAGCCGCGCTTCGTGTGAAGGCGCCGCGGCAGGCGGCAATCGTCGATCATCTCCAAACATCCGGACCCTTGCCCGTCGCGAAGCTGACCGCCGAGACAGGTTCTTCCGACGCCGCGCTAAGGGCCTTGGCGCGGCGTGGCATGGTCTCAATCACGTCCGAGGAAGTGCGGCGTGCTCCGCTCGCATCGCACGACTTCGTCGCGTCGAAACCGCCGAAGTTGAGCGCCGAGCAGGAGCAGGCACTTGAAAGACTGCGTCCGGCCCTCTGCGATCCCGCAAAACACAAGCCGGTCGTCCTCAAAGGCATCACGGGCAGCGGCAAGACCGAGGTTTACCTCCGGGCCATCGCCGAGGTGCTCGACGCAGGAAAGACCGCGCTTGTGCTCGTGCCGGAAATCTCGCTCACGCCGCAGACGGTGGAACGCTTCAGTTCACGTTTTGCGCCCGAGGGTATCGAAGTCGCCGTGCTGCACAGCCACCTCAGCGAAGGCGAGCGCCACGACGAATGGCACCGCGTGCGGGACGGGAAGGCGCGCATCGTCATCGGTGCGCGCGGCGCGGTTTTCGCCCCGTTGGAAAACCTCGGTCTCATCGTTGTCGACGAGGAGCACGACACGTCCTACAAGCAGGACGAAGGTCCCCGATACCATGCTCGCGACTTGGCTGTCGTCCGCGGGAACATGGAGCCGTGCGCTGTGCTGCTCGGATCGGCCACGCCGTCCCTTGAAAGCTTCGAAAATTGCCGCAAGGGCAAATACGAACTGCTCGAACTGACGCACCGTCACGACGGATGCGTCCTGCCTGTGTTCCGGGTCGTCGATATGCGTCTGCGCAGCAAGGACGGCGAACGCAGCGACCAGTTCATCTCGCCGAAGCTTGCGTCCGCCGTCGAGGCGCGCCTCGCAAAAAACGAGCAGACGATTCTTTTTCTCAACCGCCGCGGATTCTTCACTGTCCTCGCCTGCAAGGCCTGCGGCAAAAAGATCGAGTGTCCGCACTGCAGTGTGTCATTGGCGTTGCACCGTGCCGAGGACCGCGCGCGTTGCCACATTTGCGGCTACGCCGAGAAGCCGCCGCGGCGGTGTCCGCAGTGCCATGACCCGCAGATCGCTTTCAGCGGTGTGGGCACGGAAAAAGTCGAGGCCGCCGTGCGCAAGATGTTTCCGCAGGCGAGAGTCGCACGGATGGATTCCGACACCATGACGCGGAAGAACGCGTATCACGAGACGCTCGGTTCCTTCCGTGCGCGCAAGATCGACATTCTGGTCGGCACGCAAATGATCGCCAAGGGCCTGCACTTTCCGGGGGTCACCTTGGTCGGGATCATCAGCGCCGATTCCGCCCTGCATTTGCCCGACTTCCGCGCCGGGGAACGCACCTTTCAGCTCCTCGTCCAAGTGGCCGGCCGCGCCGGTCGCGGTGATGCCGAGGGCGAGGTGATCGTGCAGACTTTCACGCCGTCGCACCCTTCGCTGCAATTCGCCAAGTCGCACGATTTCGATGGATTTGCCGTGCACGAACTCGAGATGCGCAAAAATTTCGGGCATCCGCCGTTCTCGCATCTCGTGCTGATCACCGCGCGGGCCGACACGGAACAGAAAGCAGAGTTCGCCTCACGGACGCTCGCGCAAAAGCTGTCCGCAGCCGTGCCGCCATCCGTCATGGTGAGTCCCGCTGCACCTGCGCCGCTTGCGCGGGTCCGGGGGATGTATCGCTACCAAGTCGTGGCGCGCGGAAAGCAAATCCGCGCGCTCACCCAAGCGATCAAAGACTCATTGAAGGCGATAAAGTTGCCCAAGGACACGCATGTGGTGGTGGACGTCGATCCCATGGCGGTGCTCTGATGCGTGAAGTGACCTCGGCATCTGTCCGCAGCGGTTCGTTGTTTATCCCCGGCGATTTACGGACACAAGGTGCGTGGCGCGCTGTTATTCGCGCGCGAGGTCGGACCAGCGAAGAGCTGCAAGTTCGTCATCGAAGCCGAAGCCTGTTCCCGGCGGCGGTATAGTTTGCGGGCCGCGTGTTTTGATTTGTTCGCTGAAGGTGTCGGCCGCGTAAAGACCGGTGGCTTGGAGCCCGCCGTTGCGAACGAGATCGCCGTGTCTCTGGCGCAGGCGCATCGCGGTCCAGAGCGCGACGCTTTGCCCGAGCGGATGATCCATACTGTGGGTCACGACGATTTCCATGCCGGCGTGAGCAGCAGAGAGGGCGAGCGAAAAAGCATCCTGTGAGGCGGGTTTGATCACGAGGATCTGCGCGCCGGGCCATGGGGCTGCGGAGAATGGCGGGAGTTCCCAGTCAAGGGCGAGAGGCAGCTTTGCATGTATCGAAAGCTCAGACCATTTATCCGGATTGTAAGCGCAAGGATCTTCGAGGAATTCGATGTTTTGGCGGATGGAAGGAGAGAGTTTGGAGAGCCAGGCTTCCGTTTTATTGCTGCCGGTGCCGAATGCACCGTTCGCATCGAGGCGCCAACGCAGGGGAATATCCGCGAGGGCATTCAGTGCATCCGATTCGCGTGCCGGATCACGTCTGATCTTGAGTTTGGCAACCTCATAACCATCCGCGTCGCATTGTTCGAAGACGTCGAGGGGGGCTGACACCCATTCCGTAAAGAGGGCGTGGCTTCGGACCTCGGGCAGACCCTCGAAAAGGGAAACACCCGCGCATCGCGCGGCCGCATCGGTGCGCGCATGGCGGAGGGCAAGGTTGGCCAAATGCGTCGGTTGGCCTTTGGAAAGCGATGCCAAGTGTTCTTCGAGCGGCGCATGGCCGAATTCGGTCCACGGATGCAGATCGGCGTAGCCAACTGCCGCATCTTCGAAGGTGACTTCGATCAGGGCGCCGCTGCGTGGCGAGTGCGCAGCGCGCCAGCGATCTGGTCCGGGTTGCAGCGTGTAATGGTGCGCGCGGATTTTCACGGGATGATGAATCCGGCGGCGAGGAGAAGTCCGAAGACCGCGTGGAGCGCGGCAGCTTGGGCGAGGAGTTGGTTGACGCTGCGATCGGGTTGCGCTTCGAGACAGGCGCGCGTCAACCACCATGCATGCGGCAAGGTTATCAGCGGCAGCATGAATGCCCAGAAGCAGCCCAGCGGCAGCCACAGAATGCCGAGGACAAAAGGTGCGAGAATGAGCGTTGCGTTTTCCCGCCGGGCGAAGACCAATCCGAAACGCGCGGCCAATGTGCGTTTGTGCGCGGCGCGATCGGACTCTATGTCGCGCAAGTTGTTCACCGCGAGCAGCACGCTGGAGTGGAGTCCGATTTGCAGTCCGGCCAGGAGTGCCGCGGGCGAAAGTTCGAGCGTGTTGAGGTAAAAGGTGCCCGCCACCGCGACAAGGCCGAAGAAAAGGACCACGAAGATTTCGCCGAGCCCGAGGTAGGCCAACGGGAAAGGCCCGCCCGTGTAAGCGTAAGCGAAAAGCATGGAAAGAGCGCCTATGGCGACAATCGGCCATCCGCCCCGCACGACGAGTGGAATGGAAAATAGCACGGCGAGCGCGAGGCACGCCGCGCCGGCGCGCATCACGTCCGGGGCCGGAAGCAGGCCGGCGGATGTGACCCGCACCGGGCCGATGCGGCCGGAGGCATCGGCGCCCTTGGCATGATCGATGGCGTCATTGAAGTAATTTGTCGCGATTTGGATCAGGACGGCACACGCGACAATCAAGGCTGTGGTGACGGGATCAAACATGCCCGCAGCGAACGCCAGCGCCGCTCCGGCAAGCACGGGAATAATGCCTGCACCCAAAGTGCGGGGCCTTGCGGCAAGGATCCAAGGATTCATCGTTCTGATGGCAGGCGGATCGCGGGTCCCGGTCAATCTTTGTCTGTGTTTTCCCGTCGCTTGTCTCGCACGGCTCTTCCGCCTTGTGTGCTGGGAATCGCTTAGTTCCCTGTATTCCGGCGGCATCTGCCGGTGACGTGCGGGGTCCTTTGTGTGTGCGCAATAAGAAGAGATTGACCGCAGATAGTGCAAGGGGCACAGAGGAGACCCGTGATGAGGATGCAGCGGCCCCCGCGGAGCATGGCAACGCTTCACCTCATGGTTTTGCTGGCGGCGAATGCTTTGGCGGGGGAACGGATCGAGACTTTGAGGGTGGACTCCGATGACGCAGCCATTCCTTCGCGCGAGTTGCGAGTCTGGCTGCCGCCGGGCTATGACGACGGCGAAGCGCGCTTTCCGGTGCTGTATTTTCACGACGGACAGAATGTGTTCCGCCCGGGCGGACCAATCGGCTGCTGGTTCGCGGAGGATGCCGCGGCGGAAGAAATGAAAGCCGGACGACTGCGCGAGGCGATCATTGTGGCTGTGCCGAACAACGAGGCAGATGCGGGGAACGCGCGCATCACGGAATACCAACCTCCTTCCGATGTGAATCCGCGGGATGCTTCGCGCGGCAACGGAATCTGCGATCGCTACGCCAAGTTTTTTCTCAATAAAGTGAAGCCGGCGATCGATGGGAAATACCGCACGCTGCCGGAAAAAGAAAACACCGCCGTTGCCGGTTCTTCGATGGGCGGACTTGTTTCGCTGTGGCTCGGGCTGAACACGGATGCTTTCGGCTCGGTCGGCGTTTTTTCGCCCGCGTTTTGGACGAGTCCGAATTTCACCGAAGCGGTCAAGGCCGGGTCCAAGAAGGACAGCCTGCGCATCTACATGGACATGGGAACGGAAGAAACAGGCAATCTGACGGGCGACTACTGGCAGGACGCATTGGCCGTCCGCGAGGCGTTGCTCAAACAGGGGTATGTCGAAGGCGGGGATTTCTTGTGGAATCCGGGTGAGGGTGACGGGCACAACGAGAAGGCTTGGGCCAGACGCCTGCCGGTCGCGTTGAGGTTTTTGCTCCCGAAAATGTAGTGACGAATTTCCAAAACGGCCGGCGACGAGGACGAGCCCGCTACAACTTGATGTCTAGCGCGGCGGCGATGGTGTTGGGCGAATTGCCTTCGAGCCGGTTGTTCACAAAGGCGTAGGAAGGACACGCGGTCGGTGCCGCGACGCTGCGTTGGATGAGCGAGCGCAGGGCGGCACGGGCTTCTTTGTTCGTTTCTTTCGTCTCGGCGTAAGGCTGGAATTCTTTGACCGCCTGTTCGTAAGCACGCCCGGGTCTCAGGAGAAATCGCGCGGTGAAAAAGTCTGTTGTGAAGGCCCCGGGTATTGCCATCTGTTCCTCGACGGGCGGCATGCGCGTCCAACTGTTGAAGACATGCGTGACGTTGTGCGTGCGAAGGACATCGAAATATTCCGGACGCAGCAGTTTGGCGTTGCGCACCTCGACGCCGTATTGCCAGTTGGCGGGGAGGCGTCCGAGAAATTCGTCGAGCAAGACAATGAAGTCGCGCAGCCGTGCAAAGTGGGCCGGATAAAACGCGGAGAACTCGAAGATGAGGACACCGGTCTTTTTTCGATGGGGTGAAAGCGGACCGAGAAACGCGTCGACGAAGAGCCCGGCGTCGAGGAAATGCCGGTTGTCCGTGCCCGCGCGGTCGCCGAAGCGCTCGAGCTTCGGGAATTTTTTCACCGTGATCTCGTCGGTGACTTTGAACGACAGGCGGAAGTTGTCCGGCACCTGCGCGCAGAGATTCGCGAGGTATTTTTCCGAGGGGAAGCGGTAGTAGCCGGCATCGACGCAGACGGTGGGGAAGATTTCGGCGTATTCTTCAAGACATCCCGTCTCGAAGCGTTTGTGCGAGAGCTTTCCGCGCGCGATGTAGCGCTGCTCGTCGTAGATCTGCCCGAGCCAGCCCTCGTATTTCCATGAGGAGGTGCCGAGGAACAGGTTGGTGTCGCGTGCGAGATGCGCGGTTTCCCGGGCGAGTGCCGCGGGGAGGGCCCGAGAGGAGGCAGGTTGAAGGCTGAGGTTTGGGAGATCCCGCTTATGAGGGCTGGATTTTCCCTCAACTGTCATCGCTCGGCCATGAACTACATCAGGGCTTTGAGCCGCGCCATGAGGTCGGCTTCGCCTTGAAGCCCGACGACCTGTTCGTGCACCTCGCCGTTTTTGAAGAAGAGCAGGGTGGGAATGGACGAGACGCGGAAGCGGCTGGCGACGCCGGGGGCTTCATCGACGTTGACCTTGGCCACGTAGGCTTGGCCGACGGTGGCATCGGCGATTTTGTCGAGCACCGGCGCGATCATGCGGCAGGGGCCGCACCACGGGGCCCAGAAATCCACGAGGACGGGAGCTGCTCCTTTGTTGATTTCCTTGTCGAAGTTGCTGTCGTCGAGTTGCAGGACGTTGGCGCTGGCCATGTTTGTGGGTTTGTTTGTTTGGATTTGTTTCAGAGGAACATCCACACTTGCATACCGAGGGCGGCGAGTGCCATCACCACGGCAGCGATTGCGAGAATGCCGGTAAGTTGGTCGGGAGCCGCAACCGAGGGTAGGGCTTCGATTTTTGCCTCGGTCTTTATGGCTGGAGCGGGTGTTGCCGCCGCGCTCGCTGTGCCGATTTTGACCGTGGCTTGCGGCGTCGGACGCGCGGGCGGAATGGCTTCCACCTTGGCGGTGCTCTTTTTGGCTTCCGCCGCAGCTGGCGGAGGTGCGGCCGCGGGTTTCAAGATCGCCGGAGCTGCTGCGGGGACCGGGGCGCCCGGCTTCAAGGGAGCCGGAGGTGCGGCAACGGCGCCGGGCGGTTTGGGAACCACGGGGCCGGCAGCGGCGGGTGCGATGGCTGGAGCGGGCGGTTTCGGTGCGCCAACGGGCGGCGCAGGGACAGGCGGCTTCGGAGCAGCAACAGCCCCAGGAGCCGGCGGAGCAGGAGGTTTTGCAGCGGCCGGCTGAGCGGGAATCGGAGGTTTCGAGGCCGCTCCCGAAGGCGTGGGAACCGGTTGGGCGCCGGGAGGTTTGGGCACCGCGGGCATGGCGGTTGGTGCAGCGGGCTTGGGAGCAACAGGGGCGGCAACAGGAGGCTTGGGAGTTGCGGCGGTTGCTGGCGGCGTTGTGCCAAGCGATGCTGGAAGCGGAGGCTTGGGAGCAACCGGTGCACCGATGGCGGCTGGTTTTGGCGGCAGCGGAATGCCCGGTGGCTTGGGCGGTGCGGGCATGCTCGGAGGAGCGCCGGCAGCAGTGGGAAGGGGTTTGGGTGGAAGGTTGATCATCGCGGCTTCGCGGGGATTGGCTGCTGATGGCTTGCCGTCGCGCCGGGGCGGGAGGACGATTCTGACTGTTTCCTTTTTGGGCTCGTTCATGGCGGGGTTACTTCTTTTCCATTAGGGCCGTGGCGATGATGGGCCCGCCAGCGACAGAGTTGGTAGCATTGTCGCTCCCCCCGGTGGTGTCAATTCTTTCGAGCGTGCAATCGGGATTTTGGCTCTTTTTCCAAAACTGGCTTGCAAAGGCTCGATGGGATGCCCATTATGAACAGTTCATCAATTACCAACATGGCCAAGACTTCCTGGAAAGAGCGCGAAAAGCGCAAGCGGCAAACCGTAGAGAAATACGCGAAGCTGCGTGCCGAACTGAAAGCCAAGGGTGACTACCTCGCCCTTTCGCAACTGCCGCGCAACGCCAGCCCCGTCCGTCTGTCCAACCGCTGCCGCGTTTCCGGCCGCAAGCGTGCCTTCATCCGCGAGTTCCAGATGTCCCGACTGACTTTCCGCGAACTCGCCTGCGCCGGGCTCATCCCGGGTGTCACAAAAGCAAGCTGGTAAGGAGTTGCGCGCGGCGCCGCTCCGGTGCCGCAGATGTTCAAGCGGCCTGAGGCGGGCGCCGCTGGACATTACCCCCCGTCACTTGTCGCCTTCCCATGGATTCCACTTTTCCGATATCAGCATCGGCGCAGCGTGCCGAGCCTGACACGGTATTGTTCCAACTTCTTGCCGTTGCGATTCTGGTCGCGCTCAACGCCTTCTTCGTCGCTTTCGAGTTCGCCGTCGTCAAGGTGCGCGCATCACAGCTGGACGCGGAGTCGCTGCCCGGACGTCGCCGTGCCCGGGCTGCGCGCGAGATCCTGCGACACATGGAGGCCTACCTCTCGGCGGCACAACTAGGCATCACCCTCACGAGCCTCGGCCTCGGATGGTCCGGCGAACCGTTCGTGGCTCGGTTGTTGGCGCCCGTCCTCGGATCGCTGGGCGTCAGCCGTCCGGACCTCCTCGCGGCGCTCTCGTTCGCCCTTGCGTTCGGTATCATCACGTTCCTTCATATTGTCGTGGGCGAGCAGGCCCCGAAGATTCTCGCCATTCGCCGGGCGCGCCAGATCCTCCTGCTCTGCGCGTGGCCGATGCGTTTTTTCTACGCCATCTTCCGTCCGTTCATCCATGTCATAAACTTCTCCTCGGGCTGGCTGCTGCGCGTGGTGTTCCGTCTCAAGCCCGCGTCGGGCCACGAAACGGTCCACACGGCCGAGGAGCTGCGTTCCATTCTCGAGACGGGCGTGGAGGGCGAGGACGCGCCCGTGAGCGAACTTGGGAGGGAAATCCTCATCAACGCTCTCGATATGCGGAAGCGCGTGGTGCGCGACATCATGACGCCGCGCGGCGAGGTGGTCTTTCTCGATCTGGACGAGAGCTTCGACGCCAACCTCGGCACCGCGATGACGTCGCGGCACACAAGGTTCCCGCTTTGCCGCGGCCATCTGGACAAAGCCGTCGGCTTGATCCACATCAAGGACCTGATTGCGATGGTGCACGAGGAGCGTTCCGACCTGATGTCGATCAAGCGCGAGCTTGTCCACGTGCCCGAGCTGATGCCCTTGGAAAGATTGCTCAAGGTTTTCCTCGGAAAGGGCGCGCACCTCGCGCTGGCGGTGGATGAATACGGCGGGGCGGTCGGTATCGTCACGCTGGACAACGTGTTGGCGGAGTTGGTGGGTGAAATCCAGGACGAGTTCGACTCCGACGAAGCGGAGTATCGCAAAGTCGGGGAAGGGGAATTCCTGCTCGATGGCGGGATGGCGCTGCATGAACTCGGGGATCTTCTCGGCATCAAGGTCGAGAGTGCCGAGGTCAGCACGATCGGCGGCTACATCACGCACGAACTCGGACACCTTCCCGCGAAGGGCGAAAATATCGTTTTTGACGGCTATGAATTCACGGTGCGGCAGGCGGACGACCGGCGTGTGCTGTCCGTGCATGCGAAGCTTCTGCCGGATTCGGCGGAAGATGCCGGCGACCGCAAGGATGCCTGAGCGAATACGTTTGTCTCACCAGCCGCGTTTGACGGTGAATCCACGGGCTTCGAGCAGCGGTTGAAGCCGGTCGGGTTGGTCGCCTTGGATTTCGATTTTGCGCCCGAAGGTTTTTCCGCCGCAGCCGAGGGCTGTTTTGAGGTCGTGGAGCAGGTCTTCGAGTTTCGCCGTGCTCCAAGCAGGGGAAAATGCTTCGAGTACAAGGACTGTTTTGCCGCCGCGGTGCGCGGTTTCGCGACGCAGTAGCAGGCGCTCTTTCGGCTCCTTTTTCGGTGCGGGGCGCGTTGCAGATTCGGCCGGCGCATCACGGAGCGGTCCGAGATCGAGGGAGGCAAAGGGGTTTGTCCGCAGCTCCGGCGCGGCTTCCGTGGCGATGCGCTGTTTTTTCTCCCTCGCCACGAGTGATCAGCGCAGCCAGCGCTTTTTCTTGATGTAGATAAGCGGGAGGATGGCCGAGAGGAAAGTGAGCAGGATGGTCACGGGGAATCCCCACTTCCATGACAGCTCCGGCATGTAGGCGAAGTTCATGCCATACATCGTGCCGACCAGCGTGGGCGGGAGGAACACGGCGGTGAGGATGGTGAAGACTTTGACGATCTGGTTCTGCTGCATGTTGAGGATGCCCATCGATGCCTGCTGCAGATAGCGGACTTTGTCGTGTTCGAAAGCGAGGTGGTCCTTGATGCCGGCGACGTCGGCCGCCAGTTCGTTCACGCGGGCCTGCAACTCGGCCTCGGCGAATCCGTCCACCTCCGCGTTGAAGTAACGGACAACGCGCGCAAGCTGGAGGACGCTCTCGCCGCTCTGGGAAATGAAGTCCTCGTAGCGCGACAGCTCGGCGAGGAGTTCGCTGATTTCCGTCATGGTGCCGGTCTTTCCGGTCCCCAGTTCGGTCGGCATCTCGGCAATATTGTGCGACAATTGCTCGAGGTCCGTGCCGACGGCCTCGACGCGGTCGGCGACCGTTTCGCTGAGCGAGAAAAGCAGGCCCCAGAGGATTTTCTGAGGTGTCCCATAAAGATGGGCTTTGCGGCGAATGCGTTGGGCGAAAACAGCCACCGGCATCAGCTCGATCTCGTGCAACGTGACAACGCACTCTTCGTGCAGAATGAATGTGAGCTTGTTGACGCGCGTGTTGTTCTCCTCGTCCTTGCTGACCAACCCCATCGTCATGAACAGCGTGTCATCCTCGTGGTAGATCGTCGGGTGCTGGAGGGTGAGTTCGATGCCGAGGGCCGAACGCAGGATGTCTTTTTCCTCCGGCGTGGGGCGCAGAACATCGATCCACATGGCCTCGTGCAGTTCCTCGACCGTCTGCACTTCGCGGATGAAACGGAATGTTTCGCCGTCCTTGAAAAACGCGGTAATCATGGCCGGGTCGGTTCTTCCGGACGCACAGCGTGGGGCTCGCCCCCGGGAACACCGTAATGCGATGCGTGGCTTGGCGACGGGGAGGAGGTCTGGGTCTCCTGTCCGGCGGGTTGAAGGTGGTGGATGAGCAGAAGGACGCCGGCGATGAACAAATAAAGACCGATGACCGCCCAGATGACCTCGGTCTCGAGAGCGTGTCGTTTCTTTTCCGGCGCTGGCGTCTTGTCTGGCATGGCGTGTGCGTCCGGGGGAACCCCGAAGCAATGCCCCAACATCTGGACGGAAGAAAGCAAAAAGGGCGTTCCTTGCGGAACGCCCTTGGTGAATTGAACCGCGAGCGCCGTGGGCGGCGCCGCTGCAAACGGGAATTACGCGTCGGCCGGCACTGCGCCGTTGTCGCGATCTTTCATCGCCGCTTTGCGGCTGAGTTTGACTTTGCCGCGGTCGTCCACGCCGATGCATTTGACCCAGATCGAGTCGCCGACTTTGACGACGTCCTCGACTTTGTTCACGCGGAAGTCGGCCAATTCGGAGATATGAACGAGGCCGTCCTTGCCGGGCAGGACCTCGACGAAGCAGCCGAAGTCTTTGATCGTGACGACCGTGCCCTGGTAGGTCTCGCCGACTTCGATTTCCTTGGTCATGCCGGAGATGATTTCCTTGGCGCGGCGCAGGCTGTCGCCATTGCTCGAGTAAATGTGGACCGAACCGTCGTCCTCGATGTTGATCTCGGCGCCGGTCTCCGCAACGATTCCCTTGATCGTCTTGCCGCCGGGACCGATGAGAAGACCGATCTTGTCGACGGGGATCTTGAGCGTTTCGATGCGCGGGGCATACGGGCTCATTTCGGTGCGATGCGAAGCGAGCGACGCGTTCATGACCTGCAGGATTTTGCCGCGGGCTTCGGTGGCTTCGTCGATCGCCTTCTTGAGGATATCGAGGCTGAGGCCCGGAAGTTTGAGGTCGAGTTGGAAGCCGGTGACGCCTTTTTCCGTGCCGCAGAGTTTGAAGTCCATGTCGCCGAAGTGGTCCTCGGAGCCGAGGATGTCGGTGAGCGTGGTGTGGCGCTTCATCGCGCCGCTGTCATCGAACTCGGTCACGAGGCCGACGGAAATGCCGGCCACGGGTCGCTTGATCGGCACGCCGGCGTCCATGAGTGCGAGCACGCCGGAGCAAACGCTGGCCATGGATGTCGAGCCGTTGGACTCCATCACTTCGCTGGTCACGCGGATGGCGTAGGGGAATTCGTTTTCCGGCGGAATGACCGGCAGGACGGAACGCTCGGCGAGCGCGCCGTGTCCGATTTCGCGGCGGTTCATGCCGCCGAAGCGTCCCGTTTCACCCACGCTGAACGGCGGGAAGTTGTAGTGCAGGATGAAGCGCTTGATCGCGTCGCCTCCGGTGTAGTTGTCGAGATTCTGCGCTTCGTCGGCCGGCGCGAGGGTCGCCAGGGCCATGGCCTGCGTCTCGCCGCGGGCGAAGAGCGCGGAGCCGTGGGCGCGCGGGAGCATCCCGACTTCGGCCGTGAGTGGACGGAGGTCGTGCAATCCGCGTCCGTCGCAGCGCTGTTTGCGGTCGAGGATGCTGATGCGGAAGGCTTTCTTCTGCAGGTAATCGAAGGCCTGCCCGATGGCGAACGGCGTGGCTTCGGGGAATTTTTCTTTGATCGCGGCCTCGACTTCCTTGCGCAGGGCATCGACGGCTTTGGCGCGATTGACTTTGCCGCTGGTGTAAAGAGCGGCCTCGATGCGGTCGCCTGCCACGCTGTAGGCGATTTCGAGCAACGCATCATCGACCTTGAGCGGCGCGTAGTCGCGCTTGGGCTTGCCGCCTTTTTGCGCGAGTTCGCGCTGCATGGCGATGAGCTTTTTGACGGGCTCCTGTGCAAAATCGAGGGCCGCTTTGAAGTCGGCCTCGGGCAATTCGTCGCAGGCGCCTTCGATCATGATGACTTCGTTTTCCTTGCCGACATAGACAAGGTCGAGGTCGCTCTGCTCGCGCTGCGCGTGCGTCGGGTTGATGACGAACTGGCCGTTGACGCGTCCGATGCGCACCGCGCCGATCGGGCCGTTGAACGGAATGTCGGAAACGGTGAGCGCGGCGGATGCGCCGTTGATGCTCAGGATGTCCGCGTCATTCTCGCCGTCCGCGCTGAGCAGAAGGCTGATGATCTGCGTTTCGAAGAAATAATCCTTCGGGAACAACGGGCGCAGCGGACGGTCGGTCATGCGCGCGGTGAGGGTTTCTTTTTCGGTCGGACGTCCCTCGCGTTTGAAGTATCCGCCGGGGAATTTGCCCGCTGCCGCGGCCTTTTCCTTGTAATCGACGGTGAGCGGGAAGAAGTCCTGCCCCTCGCGGAGTTTGGTCGCGGAGACTGCGCTGGCGAGGATGATGGTCTCGCCGGTGCGGACCATGACGGCCCCGTCGGCGAGTTTGGCGATTTTGCCGGTTTCGAACGTTATCTCATTCTGGCCGATTTGGCCCGAGACGATGGTATGTGACATATGGTGTGTTACGGGTTGTTGGTTGGTCGAACCGCCTGCCCCGCATCATCCCAAAGCACAGGATACAAGGCTCCGGACATGGAGGCCTGGATCCCAGGCTGCGGCATGATGGGCGGGGTCGGACGTTTCTTTTGGTTCATGCAGATAACCGGCGCGAAGGCGCCGGCTATTTGCGAAGATTGAGGCTGTCGATGAGCTTGGCGTAGCGCTCGCTGGCCGTGTCCTTCAGATAATCCAGAAGGCTGCGGCGGCGGGCCACCATTTTCAGAAGTCCGCGACGCGAGGAATGGTCCTTGGCGTGCCCCTTCAGATGCTCGGTCAAAAGATTGATGCGCTCGGTCAGACGCGCGATCTGCACATCCGCGCTTCCGGTGTCTTTGTCATGCAGCGCCACGCTGCTTGCTGCTGTCTTGGTCATATCAGGAACGGAGGAGCATAGCCGAAAGCGCCCGCAGGGCAAGGGGGAAGTTGGCGGATCGCATCACACATGCAGGAGGTGGTCAAATAAGGTTTCTACATGGGTAGGAGCAATTCACTTTCGGGCAAGAGTTGCTTTTGTGGCTTTTTGGTTGGGTTGCACCCGTAACCGCGCCAAGTAGCAACTGCTCCTTGACGGTCGGTCGAAGAGGGAGGGGTCGATAGTCGCATCGAACAGTGCGGAGCAAAATGTTGCGCCGATTCCTTTGGTGACAAAGCGCACTTTGGTGTGTAGCGGTCCTTGAGGCAGCGGAACAATGAATTGCCAGATTTCGCCTTGATGGAGCGATGCGGGCTTCGATGTTGCCAATGGGGCTTCAAGGGTGGCGACCGTGTGCCATTGTCCGTCCGCAGCCAGTGCCTCGCATACCAGACTCAAACCATGCGCACTTCTCGGAAATTGCACAGTTCTGCCGGTTTCGTTTGCTAGGAAGACGTGACCGAATCGTAATTGTTCCGAGCTTTGGTCTGCTACGTTTTGGGGACGATCGGCATCCGTTTTGATGCCGGTTGCCTCCGATGCTGCGGCCGCCCCCATCAGGACAGTGGAAACGGCCAAGCTGCAGAGGGCGGTGCGAATGCAGGGTTTAATTACCATGTGTAAACCACCGTGTAGTTCAACTTCCTCTCGCCTTCTGCTGGAACATCCACGCGGAATTGGATTTGCCCCGGGTCGATCTTGATGAAATCGGCGTTCTTCTGCGTGATGTCCCAGTTGTGCCAACGGTAGAGGTGCTCAACCACGCGCACATTGACCGGTTCCTTTTTGTGGTTATGCAGCACAATCTCGAAACTCTCGCTGATATGGTGGTTGGCACTATCCACGTTGAAGTCCGTGCGCTTCCGCTCGCCCGTTATGTCAAAAGCCTCGCCTGTATAAACTTTGACCAGTTCGTCCTTCGGGGTGTGGCCTATGAGATTTTCGCCGGTGAATTCGAGGTTGCTGCCGTCGGCCCGGTAGAAGCGGATTTTTCCCCGGGGTAACGGGACCCCGAGGTTGTTTTTCTGCGAGTTCATGAACTCGCGCAAGACCTTGACGGTCGTGGAACTTTGAACGCCCAGTTCATCGTTGTCGCTCAGGTTTGCGCTGCCGTGTCCTCTGTAGCGGTCCCAATCGGTCATCACGCCGTCATAGATGTAGACCGTCTCGGTTTGGACGCCCGTGGCCCGGACAAATTCCACTTGCTTTGTTTCCATGTTCCTCAACGTCACGGGCCGCTCGAGCGTATAGAGATGGTATTCGTCGAATGTCTTTTCCTTCACATATTGCGGATCCTGCATGGCCATCTGCATTGCCATCATGCGAGGTCGGTTCCATTCGCGCGTGTCATACTGAGGCCCGACGCGGTTCACATCGCCGGCGAGAAGTTTGATGCTGGCATCGGCGAAATCGCGACCGCAGTTGTTCTGCATGGTCACCCAGCCGATCACATCAACCACATTGCCTTTTTCCGGCGCAACGATGTTGTAGCTCGCTTCCCAAGCCAGACCACCTGTGACATAGCCAAGCTCGGCCTCGAGCTGCTGCGGCTTTGTTGCCTCGATCTGCCAAGCCAGCTTTGGCTTCAAGATCGTGTCGTCGCCCAACGAAGGGAAAACAGGCTCCCCCGGGAGACTGAACCTGACCTTGCCATCCACCTCGACAATCGGCTGGCTCGGGCCTACCGGCGCGATTGTGTCGCCACGGTAAGAGTAACTCGCACCCTCACCGGACCCCGATCGGATTACCTTCCCCCGAACCACGCGATCGGGTTTTTCGTTTTCGCGGACAATGAAGTCCAATTCCTGCCCCTCGAACAATGAAAGCAGCAGTCTCTGGGTGACAGGATCATTCCGGTAGTTTTGCTCCAGAATGTTCAGCGGCGTGCCGGCCTTCCCCCGCAGGATCACGGAATCGGGTTCGAGCAGAAGGGTGGCTCCGTCATAAACGATGCTGTTTGTGCCCTTCTTCAAGTCCAGTGCCACCGAGTCCCGCACGGCGGCGAAGCCTTGGTTGTATATGGTCAATCCCGGATTCGCCCACAGGGCGGCCGGGCACAGAAACAGCAAAGCGAGATTTTTTTTCATGGGTTGGTTGTTTTGATGAAAGCGGTTCTTTCCGCCTTCCAAGAGAACAACGCCCGGCTGCCCTTTTTCTTAGGACGAATCTTTTGGTCCCGAGGATTTCACCCGTGCAACGTCATCCACTTGCGAAACGCACCATAGATTGACGTCGTTGTGTGAAAGCTTATTCGGGATGGCCATCCGAAGCGGCCTCAACGCGGGCACGCAACAAGGAGAGGCTCGCTTGCGTCTATTCCTTGTTCGAAGTCGCTGGGGAGAGTTTCTTCGCGCTTTCCACGAGTGTTAGGAACTCGGCGCGATAGCTGCCGGGGTCGTCACCGAGCGCGCCGCGCGCAATTTTCAGGATCTCGTCCCATGTGATGGTTCCTGCATCGGGCGAGCCGCGCAGCTTCATGCCAAAGGCGGCCACGGCGGCGGCGAAGCGGAAATCTGTTGAGGCTTGGTCGAAGGCTCTCACTTGTTCGGGTGCAGGTAGCGGCACTGCGATGAGTTGGCTCTTGTCGCCATCCGGTTGCTTGTAGCGGAGTTTGACCGTGAGGAGTTCGCCGGAGTCCGGCACGTCGGACGCGACAGGCTCGGGCTTTTGGTATTTGAGCGGATCGACCGATGGGTCGCCGGGGATTTTCTGGCCCGCGGGGATGATTTCGTAGAGTGCGGTCACCGTGTGTCCCGCGCCGATTTCGCCCGCGTCTTTCTTGTCGTCGTTAAAATCCTCCTTCGCGAGCAGCCGGTTCTCGTAGCCGATGAGACGGTATCCCGCCACGCGCGCCGGATTGAACTCCACCTGGATCTTCACGTCTTTCGCGATGGTGAAAAGTGTCGAGCCCATCTGCTCCACGAGCACCTTGCGGCCCTCGTTGATCGAGTCGATGTAGGCGTAGTTGCCGTTGCCTTTGTCCGCGAGCAACTCCATGGTCGAGTCTTTCACATTGCCCGTGCCGAACCCGAGCACGGACAGAAACACGCCCGACGCACGCTCGCGTTCGATGAGCTTTTGCAGTTCGCTCTGGTCGGTCACACCCACATTGAAATCGCCGTCGGTGCAAAGGATGACGCGGTTTGTTCCCTCCTTGAGGAAGTTTTTGCGCGCTGTCTCGTAGGCAAGTTTGATGCCCTCGCTCCCGTGCGTGCTGCCGCCGGCGCTGAGGTTGTCGAGCACAGCGAGGATATCGTGCTTCTTCGTGCCCGGGGTCGAGGGCAATACGAGCCCGGATGACCCCGCATAGACGACGATTGCCACGCGGTCGTTGTCGGCCAGATTTTCAACGAGTGCGCGCAGGCTGCGCTGCAGGAGCGGGAGCTTGTTCGCTTCGTCCATCGATCCCGACACGTCCACGAGGAAAACGAGGTTCGCAGGAACGCGTTCGCTGGGCGGCAGTGCTTTGCCTTTGATTCCGATGCGCACCAGTTCGCGCTTTGTGTCCCACGGCGCCGTCGCTAATTCGAGGTTCACGGAGAACGGCGCGCTGTCCGTGGGTTGCGGATAGTTGTAGGTGAAGTAGTTGATTAACTCCTCGGTGCGGATTGCGCCGGCAGGGGGAGTTGCACCTTCACGCAGGAAGCGGCGCACGTTCGAGTAGCTCGCGGTGTCCACGTCGATCGAGAAGGTCGAGAGCGGGTTCTGCTTTGCGTCGAGGAAGGCGTTTTCTTTGATTGCGTTGTAGCCCTCGGTGTTCCACTCGGCCGAGCGGTCGCGGACTTGCTCGACTTTGCTTTGCAGTGCCGCTTGCTGCGCTATCTCTGGCTTGAGGGCACGTTGCCTCATAACCCTCGGAGATGACGGATCGGCACCGGCAATTAGAGCGTCGCTTCTGGGGGAGGGAGCCTGTTGCGCTTCCTCACTTACAAAAGTGTCAGTGATGCAGATGTTGGTCACAGTAATGGTCATGTTAGTGAACATTTCCGATGCTGGGCTGACCACGACCCCGTTGGCTGCCAGTAGCTCGGCCTGCGCGACAAGACGCTCCGGCTGGGCATGTGCCATTTGGTCCACTGTGCCCCGCTCATCTTGGCCGGGGTAGTATGAGGCATTCGCCCACGGACCGGGACCAAAACTTCCTATCGGTATAAAAACGCCAAATTGCGCCAGCGCCAACAGAATGAGGAGAAACCCAACCGGAAGAGCCACGATTGCTGCAGCGGCGCCGAGTGTGAATCGAAAGATCTCGCGCACGATTTTCTTATGGCGTTGCCGTGCCTGCTGGTTTTGTTTGCAGCGTGCGATCAGGGTGGCTCGCTGGACGCTCTCCAATTCTTCCTGATTTCCGGGCAATTTCCCGAGGGACTCCGTGAGTTGCGTGACTGTGGCCAGTTCCTCTTGCATTTGCGCAGACTGGGCCAACTCGCGCTCGAATTGCTCGCGTTCGCGTCCCTCGAGCTCGCCGAGAGCATAGGCTGTGATGCGTGGATCGTTCATGATGCCGCTGTCTCCGTGGTTCCGCGGTTCCATTGGCGCCGAAGCGTCAGCATCGCCTCATGCAGTTGCACGCCAACGGTTGACACGCTGGTTTTGAGCGCCTCGGCCATTTCCCTGTAGCTGAGGCCCGCTTCGAATTTCAGTTTCACTAATTCCCTTTGTTGGAGCGGCAAGCCCGCCACCAACTCTCGCAGCCGGTTTCCTTCCTCGTTAGCGATGACCCGGATATCGGGAGCCGGATCATCACTAGCTTGGTCGTTGTCCTCGATAGGATCGGCACTGAACTTCAAAATCTTGCGCCGATGATCCAAAGCGCAGTTTCGGCAGACCAAGAAAAGCCACGGTCTCAAACGGGGTTCCAGCTTGGCCACATCCTGCCGGCTTAGTCGGAGGAAGGTTTCCTGCACCGCATCGCGCGCCGACTCCAGATCACCCGTGATCTCCTTCGCATAGCTGATCAGCGGCCGCTCGTAGCGGTCCAGCGCACCAGTGATGATTTCTTCCGGGGACATGCGGTTTCTGCCGAGTCAACGCTTCACGGCGGGATTTCTTAAGGAAAATTTTTTACTGGGTTCGGAACGTGTCACGTTTGAAGCGTTCATGAGGGTGGTTGTCACGCTGCATTCGCCAGTTTAATCTGAATCCATGGATCCAGTGGTGAACATCGACGAAAAAATCGGCAAGACCGTGGGCCGGCGGAAGATCAAGGATTCTCTGGTCTACGGGCTCGGCCTCCAGAAGTCGCTGGCCCGGATCCGCGAGGAGGCCGGGTTTCCCCGTTTTCCCAAGGGCGTTTTCAAATTCCGCTCCTTCGAAGAGGCCGATGCATGGATGATGCACTACATGACGAGGCCCCGGAGCTGATCCCGCGACCTCCGCAACAAGAGGACGTAGTCAGCCTCTGCCGCGAGCTAAACCGTTTGGGGGCCAAATATGTCGTGGTTGGTGGATTTGCTGTCATTGAGGCTGGTTATTCCCGCACTACCGGCGACATCGACTTGCTCGTTGACTCTGCTGCCGACAACGAAGTGAAAGTTTTTGAGGCGCTGGCCACGCTTCCGGATGGCGCGGTGCGGGAACTCGACGCAGGTGATGTCGAAAAGTTCACGGTGGTTCGTGTTGCCGATGAAGTTCTGGTCGATCTCATGGCCAAAGCCAGCGGCATCAGCTACGAGGAAGCGAAGGGTCACGTCCATGTGCGCGAACTCGATGGTGTGAAAATTCCCTTCGCCAACCCCGACCTCCTATGGCGCATGAAAAGTCGCTCGATGCGGCCCAAAGATCAGGGAGATTTGTATTTTCTGCGCGAATTGTTCGCGGCCGAGGGTCGAAACCCCCCAGAATAAAAAATCTTCACTCTTATGGCCTCCGTCACACTCCCGCCCAAAGCCCTCATTGGCATGGTCCATGTCGGGGCGTTGCCCGGCACACCGCGGGCGTCGCAAACGGTCGACGAACTGGTCCGCGCGGCGGTGCAGGAGACGTGGGCGCTGGCCGAGGGTGGTTGCGACGCCATCCTCGTTGAGAACATGCATGACCTTCCCTACCTGCTGCGCGAGGTCGGGCCGGAAGTCATCGCTTCCATGACCGCAGTTTGCCGTGCGATCCAAGACGCAATTGATCTGCCCTGTGGTGTGCAGATCTTGGCCGGCGCCAACGAGGAGGCGCTGGCTGTCGCTTTGGTCGCCGGGATGGATTTCATCCGCGCCGAGGGATTCGTCTTCGGCCACGTGGCCGACGAGGGGTGGATGGACGCCTGCGCGGGTCCGCTGCTGCGCTACCGCAAGCAAATCGGCGCCGAGCGCATCGCCATCTGGACTGATGTAAAGAAGAAGCATGCCTCGCACGCGATGACCGCCGATGTCAGCCTTGCTGAAACAGTGAAAGCCGCCGAATTTTTCGGAGCCGATGCGGTGGTCGTCACCGGTGCAGCCACGGGTCGCGAAACCTCGGAGGCAGATCTTTTGTCGGCGCACGGCGCGACCGAATTGCCGGTGATCGTGGGTTCCGGGGTGACCGCGGAAAACGCGGCCACAATGTTGCAACATGCCGACGCTGTTATCGTGGGTTCCGCATTGAAAAAGAGCGGTCACTGGTCGGGTCCGGTCGATCTCGATCGCGTTAAAGCCGTTGCCGCCGCGGTTCGTGCGGCGCGCTGATTCCGTCATGGCCCGGATTCTTGTCGCCATGTCGGGCGGGGTGGACAGCTCCGTGGCCGCGCTTTTGCTCAAGGAGCAGGGGCACGAGATCGAAGGCGCCTACATGAAGAATTGGATGGCCGAGTGGGATCCGCTCGGTCAGTGCCCGTGGGAGCAGGACGTGGCCGACGCGCGTGCCGTGGCGGAAAAACTCGGCATACCTTTCCGTGTGGTGAATCTCATCGGGGACTATCGCGAGCGCGTGGTTGACTATTTGCTCAAAGGCTACGCCGAGGGTGTGACACCGAATCCCGACGTATATTGCAACCGCGAAATAAAGTTCGGTGTTTTCCTCGATCTCGCGTTGCGCGAAGGGTTCGACGGCATCGGCACGGGGCATTACGCGCGCATCGCGGATGGTCCTGGCGATGCCCGGTGCATTTTTGAGGGACGTGATCCGGGCAAGGACCAATCCTATTTTCTTGCGATGTTGCGGCCGGAGCAAATCGCGCGCGCGTGGTTTCCCGTCGGCGAGTTGCTCAAAAGCGAAGTGCGTGCCAAGGCCGCCACTGCCGGTCTCGTCACGGCGTCCAAGAAGGACAGCCAGGGCATCTGCTTCATCGGCAAGGTGCGCATGCAGGACTTTTTGAAAGAATATCTTCCGGAAAAGCCCGGCCCGATCGTCGATCTCAGCGGCCAGGTCCTCGGCGAGCATCGCGGACTGCACAATTACACGCTCGGACAACGCCGCGGCATCCGCGTCGCCTCGGCCGAGCCCGAGACTGCTTATGTCGTAGTGGAGAAGCGCGTCGCGACCAACGAACTCGTCATCGGCTACGACCGTCCCGACACCGAGGGCCTTTATGCCACACGTGCGATCCTTACCAACTTGAGCGCGGCTGGACCGGAGCTTCCGGCGCAAGCCCGCATCGAAGCGCGCCCCCGCTACCGCGCCCCGCGTGCCGCCATTGATTTCAGTCGTCGCGGCGCCAACGCGGCGGAAGTTGTTTTTTCCGAACCCCAACGCGCTCTCGCGCCCGGCCAAATATGCGCGCTCTACGAAGGCCCGCGACTTTTGGGTGGTGCGGTGTTTGCCGAAATTGGTTGAAGACTCTTTCCGCTTCTCCCCGAGCATTTTGGCTCGCAACAAGTGGCGAGGCGCGGGGTTGAATATTTTGTGCCACGGGGAATTTTCATCGTATTCGTTTCGTTTCTTCTCTTTTTCTGCCGCGCGGCGATGGCTTCCGATTCGCCGGCCGCTCAGCGTCCGAACATCATCACGATCGCGGGTGACGACATCGGTTGGAACGACGTTGGATTCCACGGGTCTTCGATCAAGACCCCGAATATCGACAAGCTCGCCGCGGCCGGCGCACGGTTGGATCGATTTTATGTGAACCCGATTTGCAGTCTGACTCGGGCGTCGTTCCTCACGGGGCAGTTTTGTCCGCGCACAGGTGTCAACAACCGCTCGGGTTTGCCGCTCGATTACCGGATTTTTCCCGAGGATTTCCGCGCGGCCGGATACCAGACGTGGATGTGCGGCAAATGGCATCTCGGCGGATCCGACGACAACATGTTGATCGGACGCGAATATCATCCTGATTCGCGCGGCTTCGACCATTTCTACGGATTTCTCGCCGGTGCCGTGGATTATTTCGCCCATGTGAATCCCGCGAACGGCAAACCGGATTGGTGGCGCAATGGCCAAGCGGTCGTGGAAAAAGGATATTCCACCGAGCTGCTCGCCGATGAGGCGATTTCCCTCATCAAGAAGCGCGACCCGGACAAACCCTTCTTGCTGCATCTTGCTTTCAACGCGGCGCACGGCCCGCTGCAACCGCCCGCGACAGTTGCCGGGCGAGGCGGCGCTTATCATGCTGTGGTCGAAGCGATGGACCGCGCCATCGGGCGCGTGCTCGACACTTTGGACGAACAAAAGATTGCCGATTCGACGATCGTTCTCTTCTTCTGCGATAACGGCGCGCAGGAAGGCCGCGGGGGAAGCAATGCGCCCTTGCGCGGATTCAAAGGGGAGGCTTACGAGGGAGGCGTGCGTTCCGCGGCGGCCTTGCGCTACCCCCCGGCGATCCGCGCCGGCAGCGAATTCGCAGGATGGATGTGGGCCGGTGATGTCTGGCCGACATTGGCCGCGGCGGCGGGTATAAAACCGCAACCGGCCAAGGCGTTTGACGGGGTGAATATGTGGCCTGCCTTGATCGCCGCGGATGGAATGGCGGCTCGGGCCCCCTTCGCCGTCGGCAGCAAAAGTATGGCGTGGTTTGAACCGCCGTGGAAATTGATCGTGTCGCCCGACGGGCCAGCAGAGCTTTACAACCTCGCGGATGATCCGGGCGAAACCCGCAACTTGGCCATGCAGGATGCAGAGCGCGTGACACGGATGACTTCCGACCTCAAAAAAAATCTTGGTTCGTGGAGAATGAAAGGTGCGGGAGGCAAAGGCGGTCGAGGTCAAGGTGGAGAGGGCGGCCGCGGGCGAAGGCACGCGCCGCAGGAGGGCGCCGCGCCGGGGGCGGCACTCGATCGACCGTCCGCCGATGAGTAGCCGCTGCCATTCTCCTCTGTCGTTGCGTCGCATTGTCGCGCCGGTCGCGCTGATTTTTCTTCTCGCCTGCTCCTCGCGGGGTGCGACGGGGGAGCGCCCCAACTTCATCATCATCCTCGCCGATGACATGGGTTGGAACGACGCGCGTTTCTGCGGCAACACGAACGTCGATACGCCGCACCTTGATGCGCTCGCGCGCAGCGGTGCGGTATTCACGCAAGCATGCGCAAGCGCACCGACCTGCGCACCGACACGGGCTTCGCTGCTCACCGGCCAATACACGCCGCGGCACGGAGTTTACAATGTCGTCGATCCGCGCCATGCGCCGGGATCGCCGCATCACAAGATCCTCGCGACCGAGACGCGCCCCGATTTGCCGGACGGCACGGTGACCTTGGCCGAGGCGCTCAAATCGGCGGGCTACACCTCGGCCCTGTTCGGTATGTGGAACCTCGGACGCGGACGCAGCGGGCCTTCCGCTCCCACCGGTCAAGGATTCGATCTTTTCGTCGAGCCGACGGATCTGGGGTTCGCCAAAGAGGCCTATCATCGCGAAGACGGAGTTTACACCTCCGACGCGCTCACCGATGCGGCGCTCGATTGGATCAAGCGCGAGAAAGACCGTCCGTTTTTTCTTTATCTGGCCTTCCACGATGTGCACGGGCCGTTCGATCCGAAACCCGAATTGCTCGACAAATACCGCCAGCGTCGAAGCGTAGCGGAGCCTGACCTTTGCGCGACAGTCGAGGCTATGGATGCCAATATCGGCCGGCTGCTCGCTGGGCTTGAGCATTGGGGTTTGTCCGATCGCACGTATGTCATCTTCACCTCGGACAACGGAGGCGTGCGCCAAGCGGTTGCGCCATTGCGCGGAGGAAAGGGCACGCTCTACCAAGGCGGTTTGCGCGTTCCGGCCATCTTGAGCGGTCCGGGCATCGCCGCCGGACAAAAAATTGAAACACCGGTGCTCAGCATGGACTTTTTTCCGACCGTGCTGGAATGGGCCGGGCTCCGTGCCGACGCGTCGATGCCCGTCGATGGAAAGAGTCTGGTGCCGCTGCTTAGCGGCAAAGAAAAGAGCATCACGCGCGACCTGTTCTGGCACTTTCCTGTTTATTCGGGTCCGATAACTCCCTGCAGCGCGATTCGTTCCGGCGATTGGAAGCTTTTGGAATTTTTCGAGTCGGGACAGAGCGAGCTTTACGATCTTTCGCGTGATCCGGGCGAGTTGCAGAACCTCGCGGCTTCAGAACCCGGGCGCGCCAAGGAATTGCGAGACAAACTGCACGCATGGCAAAGTTCGCTCTGGGCACCGCGTCCGACCGAGCCCAACCCGGCTTACGATCCCGCGGCCCCCGCGCGCGGGGGAGGCAGACCGGAACGCGCCACATCTGCATCGCCCGTTCCGCCCTCCAATGGGTTGTTTGTCGTGAGCAGTCCCGATTTCGCCGACGGCGGCAAGTTGCCCGCCGAGTGCACCGGCGACGGCAGCGGTTTTTCGCCTCCGCTCGAATGGAGGGGTGCCCCGTCCGGCACGAAAAGCTTCGCCCTGATCATGGATCACCAGGCGCCCGACGCCGTGAAAAGTTATTGGAATATTTGGAACATTCCTCCGGATGTGACCTGCTTGGAGAAGAACGGCAAAGCACCCGGTATGGTTGGCATTGGATTCCGGGGGCGCCAAGGCTACGAGCCGCCGCACTCGAAGGGGCCCGGACCGAAAACTTATGTCATCACCGTCTACGCGCTTTCCTCCATGATCGGCATCGACAAACCTGCTCACGAAGTAACGAGGGAAGTTCTACTCGATGCGATGAAAGGACAAAGTTTGGGTAGCGCGACCCTGCGCGTGACCTACGAAAGACCCGCCTCCGCACTATGAGAACATCGCCAACAGCAAACCGCACGCCATTCGCCCCTGGCAGAGTCCTTGTTTGTTTCGTGCTGATATTTTCCACCGCGCGGGCGCATGATCCAAGTGCGTTCGTCACCGCGGGCGCACATGGCGAAGCAGGGCAAATCACGTCTGTTGCACCGCCCCAAGCCGCCTCGTTTGCGCCCTTCGCCCCCGCTGTCAAAGTGCGCTGGGACGACAAGTTCCTTTTCGTCGAGAGCGACGGACTTCCCGCACACGGCATGATGACAGGTATCACCGCGTGGCAACAACAAGTGCCGCTGCCGCAGGACTACACGGGTGCCAACGCCTGGCAGATCCCGCTCTCTCCCATTCCGGCCGCGACACCGATATCCGTCGAGAACCGTTTCCTGCGCGGAGCCATCGCACTCGCTGTCAACGGCGTGCCGATCTTCAACCCGCAGAACAACCGCGGTGAGCTCTCCTACGAGATCGGAGAACTCGACAAGTGGGGCGGGCATTGCGGCCGCGCCGACGATTACCACTACCACATCGCACCGCTTCATTTGCAGGAGATAGTCGGACGCGGCAAACCGATCGCCTTCGCGCTGGATGGTTATCCGATTTACGGACTGGCGGAACCGGATGGATCAACGCCTTCGGGCCTCGATTCTGCCGGCGGCCATTCGACCGTGGCTCTTGGCTACCACTACCACGCGTCGGAAAAATATCCCTACGTCATCGGTGCGTTCCACGGCGAGGTGAACGAGCGCGAGGGCCAGGTGGATCCGCAGCCGCGGGCCCGGCCCGTGCGTCCTGCGTTGCAACCCCTGCGCGGCGCGCGCATCACTAACTTCGTTCGCGAAGGCAACCGCAGTGAACTTACTTACGAAGAAAACGGCCCCGAGCGGAGGATCGTCTACACCGTGAACAAGGATGGAACAGTGACCTTCGAGTTTCCCGACGGACGCAAGGAAACATACAGCCGTCGCGAAGGTCCGGGAGATCGACTGCCGCGTCCACCCACCGAATGACGTGTAAGAATGCTGGCGTTCTCCTTGACGCTGTGCGCTAAGAGCGTTGCTAAGGTAACCCCCAAATTTTCGACTTAGCGTGTTCTGCCCGGGCGGATCATTCCGCTGTCATCGAGCCATCCGAGCTTTCTGAGCACAATGCTCGGGGGACAAAATCCGGTGAATACCGATTGAATGAGATTCAAACCCGCGAAGGCGGGTAAAAGCAGCCACCAAGGGTTGACGAAGGCGCCGAGGGCAGTTCCGGCCAGAACGACGGTGCCGGCCAGCAGACGGATGAGGTTTTCGATCTTCACCCGTTTACTTTAACGCGCAGGGTGCCGTCGGTGACAACAAGTTTCCCTCAGCGCGGTTTGCTGTTAATAATATGGGCCCATGTCCGACAAAGTCATTATCTTCGACACCACGCTGCGCGATGGGGAGCAATGCCCCGGCGCTTCGATGAATTTGCGCGAAAAGCTCGAGGTGGCCCGCCAGCTCGCCAGGCTCAACGTGGACGTGATCGAGGCCGGCTTCCCTGTGATCAGCGAGGGCGACTTCGAGGCCGTGCAGCGGATTGCCACGGAGGTGAAGGGGCCGGTGATCGCCGGCCTCGCGCGCTGCGTCACGAAAGACATCGAGGCGGCCGCTGCCGCGGTCAAACCCGCCGGCGAACGCGGACGCATCCATGTTTTTCTCGCCACCTCGAAAATCCACCGCGAACACAAGCTCAAGAAAGCGCACGAAGAAATCCTCCGTCTTGCCGCCGAGGGCGTGAAGCTGGCCAAGTCGCACAACAAGGATGTCGAGTTTTCGCCGGAAGATGCGTCGCGCACCGAGCCCGAGTTTCTCGCGCAGGTTGTCGAGACCGCCATCGCGGCGGGTGCCACGACGGTCAACATCCCCGACACCGTCGGGTTTGCCGTGCCGGAGCAGTTCGGAGCATTGATCAAGTATCTGAGGGACAATGTCCGCAACATCGACGATGCCATCATCAGCGTGCATTGCCACAATGACCTCGGTCTTGCCGTGGCCAACTCGCTGGCCGCCGTGCAAAACGGCGCGCGCCAGGTGGAAGGCACAATCAACGGCATCGGCGAACGCGCCGGCAATGTCGCCCTGGAAGAGGTGATCATGGCGCTCAAGACGCGGGCCGATGTCTTCGGCAAGTTGCGCACGGATGTGAACACGCGCGAGATTTTGAAAACGTCGCGCATCGTCAGCCGCATGAGCGGATTGCACGTGCAGCGCAGCAAAGCCATCGTGGGCGAGAACGCATTCGCGCACAGCTCCGGCATCCATCAGGACGGAATGCTCAAGATGCGCGAGACCTACGAGATCATGGACCCGGTCGAGGTGGGTTGGGGCGGCACGGAGTTGCCGCTGACCAAGCACAGCGGACGCCACGCCATGGCCGCGCGTCTCGAGCACCTCGGCTACAAATTGAGCGACGCCGAAATCGGTGCCGTCTTCACGCGTTTCAAGGACATCGGGGACAAAAAGAAATTCGTCTATGACGATGACCTTTCCGCCATCGTCGATGACTCCATGATGCCGCAGTCGGAGGGCTGGCAGCTGGAAAGCCTCGAGGTGTCGGTCGCGTCGGGCAAAAAGCCGCACGCCAAAGTTTCGCTCGTGCGGGGGGGGGCGCCCAAGCAGGCCGAGGCCGATGGCAATGGTGCAGTCGATGCCGCCATGCGCGCCATCGATGCCGTGGCCGGACGTTCCGGCAACCTTGTGGAATACAATGTGCAGGCTGTCACCCAAGGCCACGATGCGCTCGGAGAGGTGACGCTCAAGGTCGATTTCGGCGACGGACGGCTCATCACCGGCAAAGGCGCAAGCACCGATGTCGTCGAAGCCAGCGCCCGCGCTTACCTCAACGCGATTAACCGCACCTTTATCCGCCGCGAACTCGGCGAGCAGGCGGCAGGCGTTTAGTCGCGCGAGAAAATCAACGAGCGGAACGCCTGCGCTCCAGGTGCGCCTGGCGCGAAATCTTCGAGAGGTTTCATTTCGCCGGTTCTCCAGCGGAGTTCCCGCGCCCATTGCCGCAGATCGTCAAAATTCACGTCGGCAGTGATGTCCTGACGTCCGGGCAGGTCGAGGATTTCCGTGCCGCTTAAGCGCTGTTGTCCGCGGTAGGCGCGCAAAGTTCCGTGCGGACGGCG
>VEQL01000019.1 GCA_018883245.1 Chthoniobacterales bacterium | reverse complement strand
GTCATTCCCACGGCTTTCATCCCGGACTCCGAAACCTTGCGCATCAAGTCGGCAATGCGCACCGCCCCGTCGAGCATGGAATACTCGGTGTGCACATGCAGGTGCGCGAAGTCGGGGACGGCCATGGACAAAGATTAAAGCACGGCACAAGGCTGGCAAGCGGTAGAGGGAATTACTTTTCCGGGTGGCCAAAAATAGCGGCACGGGTAACCTCGCACGCCATGCCGCAAGAAGAGAATATCCTCGTTGTTCCCAGGGCCGTCTTCGAAAGAATCGGTGCATTCCAAGGGCTTTGCTTGGACACCGAACGCTACATGTCGGCCCTCCTTGACCCCGCTAACAACTTATTCCTGCCCCGTTCCGCGGCGGAGAATGACCCCGGTCACAAGCAGATCATTCCCTATCTGGTCATCCGGCACGGCGATCGTGTGCTTTGTTACACGCGCGGCAAATCCGGCGGCGAATCGCGCCTCCACGCCAAGATGTCGATCGGCATCGGCGGACACATGAACGACGGCGACACGCACGCCGCGCATTTCGACCGCAACGCCTACCTGCGTGCTGTCGAACGCGAACTGAACGAGGAGATCGAAATCCCCGGTGCTTACACGCAGCGCATCGCGGCCCTCATTAATGACGACAGCAACGACGTCGGCCGTGTCCATCTCGGCGTGGTGCATCTCATCGAAGTTGACTCGCCCGATGTGCGCCCACGCGAGGACGCCATCGCCGACCCGGAATTTCTGGCCCTCGCCGAGTTAGAGGAGTGCCGCGACCGTCTTGAAACCTGGTCGCAGATTTGCCTGGGCGGACTGGCACAGTTGCTTGTCACGCCTGCCCGCTAAAGCACCTCCGCCGTCTTCAACCAAAACGCCAACGCCACCAAGACCTCCATACCTTTTTGCGAAACTGGACGCCCGCAACTCCCATAATGAACTTGCGCAGCACCAGATTCAGGGCTACTTCTTCCGTCAATCGTGGCTAATGCGCCAGTGTATCCGCCCATCCTTAGGGAATATATACGAAAACTTTCGTAAACTCCTAATAATAAGGGAGATAAAATGCCTCGTGGTGTAACGGTAGCACAAGTGACTCTGGATCACTTTGTCATGGTTCAAATCCATGCGAGGCAGCCACTTGACGCTCAGCAGTTTACGCTGGTTTTTCACAAAAGGTAGAGTTCCCGGGCTTTTGCTGTCCATGGAACTCTCGGGCTTGCTCCGAGTTCCAAGGGGCCGGATCACCCTCAGTTCGCTGCCTTTACCTTTTGCGAACCCTCGCTTTTCAGTATGGGAAGCACAAGACGGTATTCCGGATCGGTCAAATGCGCCCCTTTGATGCCGCGCGCGAGTCGGGCTGCCTCGGCTTGTGATCCGCTGGCGGCGAGGACTGCCGCGAGAACCGCCTGCTGGCCGGCGAAAAGCTGGTGGCTTACCGGCTCCAAGGCCGCCAAGGCCAGACGCGCCTCCGCCGGACGCCCGTCATTGAGCAAAGCCAACGCATGGGTGATTCGGAAATCGACATTTGTCGGCTCGTCTGTGCTCACGCGTGCGGTCAAAGCAGGATCAACGCGCTCACCCGCAAGCAAACTCTTGCGCCACCGAAAATCACGGACTGTGGGAACGGGGTTTTCCGACACCGGGTAGCGGCTCATTCCCTCGTCAATCAACCTCGGTTCGCCGCGCATCCCGAAGCGGTAGCGCGCAACCCGCAGGACATATTCGGCGAGGGCCGGCTCGCCGCACATTTCGAGCAAAACCTCGTCGGCAAGCCCTGACTCGTTGCGGGCATCGACCTCGGCCAATGTTTCCGGAAGCGTGAGCGAATTCACGGACGCCCGCACGGCGCGGCGCAGCGCCGTTTGGGCAAGAGCAGTCCGCCCCAGGGCAGCCTCTGCCTTCGCCCGCAAAAGCTGTGAGGCAGCCTCGTCCAAAGGCGACCCGGCATCGAGCAACCGGAGCACCTCCTGCCAGTCGCGCGCCTCGACCGCTTCGTCGGCCCGCAACCGGAATACCTCCGGCGAGTGCTTGGCTTCCCGCGAGGTCACCGAGCGCAACACCTCCTCGCGCGGCCGGTTTTTCTCCGCCAGCCATGAGACGTATTTGACACGCTGTTTGAGCGGGGCTCCGACGAACACCGGGGCCAGCTGCGCCACTGCTTCGTCGGTTGTCCAATGACGATCGTTCACCATCGCTGACGCCGCGGGAAGCAGCGCCTCGTTGTCGGAGGAGAGATTGGCAAGCGCGCGTTCCGCCCATGTGCGGCGTGTGGCAGGACCGACCGGAATATAAGTCAACCCGAATGCCAAGGCCTTGTTGGCCTCCGGCCCCGCGGCGGCCGAGGAAACGATGCGCACCGCTTCGGCCGTTGCATCAGGCGTGCCGATGGCTGCAAGGACGCGGGCCAACTCCAATTGCAGAGGGATTGAATCGTTTTCGGCAATCGCAGCACGCATGAATTTCTCCGCATCCACCAGATTGCCGTATCGGAAAGCGCGGCGGCTCCGCCAAGCATTTGCCTCCCCTGTGCGTCCGGCATTATCGAGGACGGTCTTGACCTCGCTCATGTCCGCATCGGTTCCCAGCACGGCGGCGGCCTCCGCCCACGCCGACAAGTCTTCGTCGTTCATCTCCCCCATTTGCCGCAGTGTCTTCCAGTAGGCCAACGACGACCGATCACCCAAACCCGTGCGCGAAAGCGCACGCGCCCGCACGACCGGCGCAAGATCGGGTTTCAGCGCGCCGGCCGACTCGGACTGCAGGAATGCCAGTCGGTATTCCTTGCGCTCGAAACTGGCCACGGACTTGTGCGCCAAATCGTAGGCACGCCAGAGCATGAAAAGCTTCACCGCGGGGTATGCGAGGATGAGCCCGACCACTGCAAGCACTGGAATCCAGAGAAG
Source organism: Chthoniobacterales bacterium (assembly GCA_018883245.1). NCBI lineage: Bacteria > Pseudomonadati > Verrucomicrobiota > Spartobacteria > Chthoniobacterales > Chthoniobacterales bacterium. The sequence continues at coordinate 48,145 of VEQL01000019.1, read as the reverse complement.
AACACGCCGAAATACCGCTTGCCGGTAATTGCGATGCCGGCTGCGGCGGATACGCCCGGTGGCTTCCTTCCACCAGAGCCGTATGCCGGGAATGATCGAGGCGAAAAACTTTTTGATCTTTCTGCGCCTGCGCCGCCTCATAATGCTCGGACGAGTAGCCTAACGGTTTCAGCCGTTGGTGACGCGCGGAAAAACTGTCCGCAGAATAAAAGGCCGTTCAGGAAACCTTGTCCCGCCTCCGCCAGCGCGCATACGCCGCACCCCCGAGAAGCAGCGCAGCCGCGGCCCATGTGCCGGGCTCGGGAATAGGCTCCAAACCCGGCGTGTAAACCAGATTCAGATTACTGCCGTTGGTGCTGATTATGATCGAACCGGTGCCGATGACATTGGCGAAGCCGGCTGTCCCGTTGATCGACGCAAGATTGACGTTGAACTTGTTTGCATCGAAGCCATTGATGCCTCCCGTCGCGGTGGCGATCGTCCATGTGTAACCCTGCGTTTTGTCAAAATTGATCGCCGGGCCGTTGGTGTCGGACAGGATTCCGGAGAGCGACCAGAGGTTGATATTGAACTTGTTGGTATCCGAAAGCTGCGTGAGGTCGAGTTCCCCGTCTATGTCGAGCAAGTCCCACCCGTTGACATTTCCGGCCGTGCCCTCGGCGTCATAAATCTGCCAGTTGTAATTGCCGCCTCCCAGCCATGTGGCAACGCCATTGATGGACAGCGTGCCGGGCGAGTTACCCGGATTGACTGTGCCGCCGGACTCGACGGTTGTGGCACCGACTGTTCCGCTTCCGGACAGCGTTGCGCCGTTTTGCACGACCACGGCGCTGCTGGCCAGGGAGCCGTCAACCTCGAGCCCTCCGGAGGAAACAGTCGTCTGTCCGGAGAAAGAATTCGTTCCTGTGACTTGCAAGAAGGCCGCACCGGTCTTCACCAATGAGCCCGCCCCGGACATCGCGCCGGCGTAGGTTCCATTGGAGGTTTGGTTGAACACGACCGCCGCGTCATTGGTGATCGCACCTTGCAAGCTGGTTGTGTCGCCCACCAGAGCGCCGGCGTTGACCGCAGTGCCGCCCGTGTAATTGTTGGCTCCGGTCAGCGTCAAGGTGCCAGCGCCGCTCTTGGCCAAAGCACCCGCACCCGTGATCGAACCGGAGAATGATTCCGCGCCGCTGGCTTTGTTGACCGTCAAAGTCCCGCTGGAATTGGTGACGCTTCCGGCCCCGGTCAGGCCGGCAATCTCTTGGCTGCGTCCCCCGATATCAAAGGTCGCACCACTGCTCACGGCTACAGTTGTGCTTGTGGAAAGCTCACCCGCGCCCCCCAAGGCCAGCGTGCCCATGGAAATGGTCGTCGCTCCTATGTAGGTGTTGGCGCCCGAAAGAGTCACTGTCCCTGCGCCGCTCTTCGCCAAAGATCCGGTGCCGCTCATAGCACCGGCGTAAGTGCCGCTGGAGCTTTGGTTGAATTCGACCACTGCATCGTTGGCAATCGCACCTTGCAGGCTCGTCGTGTCGCCCAACAATTTGCCTGCACCGACCGTTGTGCCTCCGGAGTAGCTGTTCACGCCGGAAAGCGTCAGCGTGCCCGCACCCGTCTTCGCCAAGGTGCCGGTGCCGGTCATGTTCCCGGCGTAGGTGCCATCGGTTGTTTGGTTGAACACAACGGCAGCGTCGTTGGTGATCGACCCTTGCAGGCTGGCTGTGTTGCCGGCCAATGTCCCCGCAGTGACCGTCGTCCCGCCCGTGTAGATGTTGGTGCCGGTAAGTGTCAGCGTGCCCAAACCAATTTTCGTAAGCGCGCCCCCGCCGGAGATGACGCCCGCAAGGGTGACCGCGTTGCCGTCGGTATCGAACGTGCCACCGCCGGTCAATGTCACTGCCCGGTTGTTGGTCAGACCGGCAGCAGTCTTGAGAGTGCCACCTTCCAAATGGAGTCCGCCGGCGGCATTGCCGAGATTGGCATCGGAGCTGATCTGCAGCGTTCCACCGTTGATGTGGGTGACACCCGTGTAGGAATTGCTCCCGCTGAGCGTCACGGTGCCGATGCCGGACTTCGTCAGCCCCACGGTGCCAAGCAAGTTGGCGCTGATGCTTCCATTGACCACCTGGAAGGTTTCACTGCTGGTGATCGAACCGGCGCCGATGATCGATCCATCGTTGAGAGTGACTTGCCCGAGGGACTGCGACGTCGTGCCCACGTCCGCCGTTCCGCCATTGACGCTAAGCGCCCCGGAACCGAACCCATTGTTGGCCGTGGCCACGACCGTGCCGTTGCTGATCGTCGTGCCTCCGGCAAAGTTGTTGGAGGCGGCGAGCGTCACCGTGCCGCTGCCGGCTTGCAGGATCTGGCCCTGCAGGAGATTGCCGGCCAGCGTGACATTGCCGCTGCCGTTGTTGACCAAATAGCCGTTGGTAAGGGAAGGACTATCACCGATGAGCGTGAGGTTGTTGCTCACTACCAGCGAGCCGGAGTTGGTGAGATTATGCGCGAGGACGCTTCCGCCGTTGAACACCACGGTTCCCGTCGTGTTGGTCACGTTGATCTGTTCGGCGGCAACGCCCCCCGCGGCGACGGTGATGGGACTGTTGCTGGCCGCCGTGTTGCCGAAATACACGTTGTCACCATCGAGAAACGCGAGGTTGGTGCCCGAAGGATTGAGTCCGTTGGTCGCCACCTGCCAATTGGCAGCGTTGGTGCCCCATGTGCTGTTGACCCCGCCGACCCACAGCAGATCGAGGTTGGTGCCGGCATTGACCAGATAGAACGAGGTCGCATTCGAGCCGAAGGTGAACACGCTACGCCCGATCTGCAGGCTGGAACCCAACGCCAGCGTTGCATCGTCGATGAGCGGTCCGGTCATGAAAATCGAAGCACCGCCACCCAGCGTGAGCGAAGTGCCCGAGATCAGGATGTTGGTGCCTTGATTCCAAGGAGTATTGAGTGAAAGGAAGTTGTTCGTGCTGTTGACAGTGATGGCCCCGGTGCTCTGGATGGAATTGAGCGATTCGAGGGCGATCTCGGCGTTTCCGTTCAGGGTCAGCGCGCCGATGCTCAGCGGTGACGCCGCATTGCTGTAATGCAATTTGGCGAGGCTGGTCGCGTTGGTGCCGGTGAGTGTGACCGAACCCGTGCCCAGACTGGAAGCGGTCGAGGCATGGATTTCACCCGCAACGATCGTGGTGCCACCGCTGTAGCTGTTCGTGTTGTCGAGGAAAACAATGCCGCCGGGGCTGTCTTGCGTGAGCGAACCTGTGCCGCTGATCTGCGCGTTGATCACGGTCGAGGATGCGTGTGTCGCGGAACCGAGTTTGAAGACCAGAGAGCCGTCGTTGGTGATGGCACTCACCGAACCGATGGATGCACCAAGACTGCCGTTGCCGATTTGCAGCGTGCCCGCGCTGATAGTGATCGGTCCGCTCATGGTGTTGCTGCCCGTCAAAATTTGCGTGCTCCCGCCGTCTTTGACGAGGCCGCCCGTCCCGCTGATGACGCCGGCGAAAGTCGTGCTGCCGGACGATGTGCCGATGGTCAGCGTGTTCGCGCCCAGAGCAACGACTGAAGTGTCCGCGCCGGTCAGCGAAGCGACCGCTTGGTTCGCACCAAGACCGAGGGTCGAACCGCCCCCGCCAGTATCATCGAGGTGCATGGCCGTGCGGGTGTTGGTCGGCAGCGCGCCGGCCACGTTTGCATTGAGCACACCCGCGTTGCGGACATATGTCGGGCCGTTGTAGGTATTAGCGTTGGAAAGCGTGACCGTGGCGCTATCGACGATGAGATCAGAATTGGCATTTGCGCCGCTGATGACGCCCGTGATGTTAAAGTTGCCGCTGTTGAACTGCAGGACTGTGCCGTTTTTGGAAAGTCCGCCCGACAGCGTCAGCGTGCCCCCGCCGGTGTTGCGCAGGGTTCCCGTTCCCCCGGTGACGGTGAAGTTGCGGTCGATTGTGCCTGCCGCGCCCGTGTAAAGGAAAGTCGTGCCATTCGCCATGTTGATGCCCGAAGTGCCCGCCACTGCCGCGCTTGTGCTCACGGACAAGGTGCCGCCGCCGATGGTCGTGGCGCCCGAGTAGCTGTTGGCACCGGTCAGGATGAGCGTTCCGCTGTTGGTCTTGATCAATGATCCGTTGCCGCTCAAATCCCCGGCGAAGGTGCCGTTGGCCGCTTGATCAAAGACAAGCGAGGCGTTGTTGGTGATATTGCCCTGCAAACCCGTTGTGTCGCCCTGCAGCGCGCCCGCACTGACCAAAGTTCCACCGTTGTAGGTGTTCGCACCGGCGAGGATCAAAGTGCCCGCCCCGAATTTGCTGAGCGAGCCCGTATTGCTGATCACGCCCGAAATGGTGAGCGCGGTGGAACCGTTGGAAACACCGATGCCGCCATTGCCCGCGGCAAGGTTGATGCCGCGGTTCATCGAGGAGTTGGTCGTGCCTGCATAGTCGAGGACGCCACCGTTGGTCAAAATCACCGTGGTGCCCGCGCCAATGGAACTATTGGTGTTAGCATTGACCAAATTGGTCACGCGCAACACGCCGCCGCCGACCGTTGTCGTGCCGGTGTAAGAGTTGGTCGCGCTGGAAAGGACAACAGTGCCGGAACCCGTCTTGGCCAAGTTGATCCCGGCCCCGCCGAGATTGGCGGTGACCGAACCGTTCTGCAAATCGTAGCTGGAACCAGTGAGAACACCGGTCGTGCCGCTGATTGTTCCCTCGGTCAAAGTCACTGCACCGACTGCTTCGTTGAACGTTCCGATGTTGAAGACGGCGGTCGGGCCGTTGAGGATGAGCGCTCCAGCATTCGCCAGACGGTCAGCAGCAGTGATGGTGACGGCTCCCGCATTGATCGTGGTCCCACCGGTATAGGTGTTGACCGCGGATAGCGTTAGGGTGCCCGAACCGTCCTTGGTAAGCGCACCGGCACCCGTGCCGATGATGCCGCTGATGGTCGTGTTGCCCGCGCCATCAACGGTGAAACTGTTGCCCGCACCACTGATGGCACCGAGCGTCAATTGTGCGCCGCTGGCAACGTTGTAAGTTCCGCCGCTGGCGTTGAGCGTGACGGCGCCAAAGGTCACCCCGGCCGTGCCGCTGTTCACGTTGGCTCCTCGCTGGATGCTGATGGTCTGCGCCCCGTTGGTCAATGTGCCGAGTGTTGAAGTGATACCGGCCCCCAAAGTGAGACGGTCGGAGGTTATGGTTGTGTTGCTGGTAACGAGGACAGGATCGGAGAAGCTGATGTTGGCGTCATTGGCCAGTTCGAGGTCGCCGCCCGACAACATAACGCTTCCGCCCCCCAAAGCGCCGGCGCTGGTCGTGGCCCGCACAGTGCCGCCCAGATTGGTCAGATTGCCCGTGAACGTATTCAGACCGGACAGCGTTACCGTGCCTTGGCCCGTTTTTGTCATGCCCCCGGCGCCGGCAAGAATGGCGCTGATCAAGCCGTTCTCCACAGCGTAGCGGCTGGCGGTGAGCGTGCCGCCGCTGCCGCTGATCGTTCCGTCGGTCAGTGTCACCACGCCCAAGGTTTCGTTGTTGGCGCCCAAGTTGAATACAGCCGTCGGGCCGTTCAGTGTGAGTGCGCCCGCATCGGCCATGCGCTGGTTGCCGCCGGTTGCTAACGTGCCGGCGTTGATGGTGGTCCCTCCAGTATAAGTGGAGGAGACCGAAATCGTCATGGTTCCGGCCCCGTTTTTGGTCACCGACCCGGCACCGTTGGTAATCGCGCCATTAAAAGTAGTGTTGCCATCTCCGCCGACGAAAAGATCGAACCCGGCTCCGGAAACCGCCCCAAGCGTGAGCAATGTCCCGGCGTTGGGACTGAAAGTCGCCCCGCTTTCCCGCAACGTGACAGCGCCAAACGTCAAACCTGCCGTGCCGGAAGTCAAAGTTGCATCAGTTGCAACGGTCATGGTCTGCGCCCCGATATTAAGGGTGCCCAAAGTATGAGTGACACCTGCTCCACCCGTGAGACGGGCCGTGGTGATGGTTGCGTTGTTCGAGACCACGACAGCCTCGCCGTAGGCGAGGCCTGTATTGTTGTCCAACTCCAGATTGCCACCGGCAAGGATGACCGAAGTCACACCACCAAGCGAAGCCAGATTGGAGATGCCGCGCACCGCGCCATTGCTGATGGTCAGATTGCCCGTGAAAGTATTGGCCGCGGCGAGCGTGAGCGTGCCCGTGCCGCTTTTCACCATCCCGCCCGCTCCGCTGACGACACCATTGACCGTCGTGTTGCCAGCACCATCGAAAGTCTTGGTGAAATCGCCTCCCATCGTGCTTCCGAAGGTCAGCAACGTTCCAGAATTCACAGCGAAAGTAGCGTTACCGGTCAAGGTAGCAGCCCCGAAGGTTAGGCCCGCCAAGCCCGATGTCACCGAAGCGTCCGTCCCGGCGGTCAGCGTGCTTGCGCCAATGGAGAGCGTGCCCAAAGTGTGAGTAACGCCTACGCCTGCATTCAGACGCTCGGACAGAATCTGAGTATTGCCCGTGACCGTGGTGTTGCGTGCGAAATTCAATCCGGAATCGTTGGCCAACTCCAAAATACCGCCCCCCAAGGACAAGGCCCCGGCCCCCAGCGCGCCCGTGCTTGTTGTCGCTCGCAGCGTCCCGCCGATGAGGGTCGTTGCGCCATTGTAGGTGTTGTTGAGCGACAGCGTGAGCGTTCCTTCACCTTGTTTGGTCAAAGAACCACCGGAACTGGTCAAAGCTGTGCCGAAGGAAATGGACTGACCGCCCGTGTCGATGCTGATCGCCTGGCTGGCCGCCGTGCTGAAACGGCTGGAGTAGTCAGTCGTGTTGCCCGCGCTGTATTGCAGGGTGCCGCCACCGAAACTGATCGTTCCCGTCGTGCCCAAAGCACCCGTGCTGCCCAGTGACAGCGTGCCGCCGTTGAGCGAGGTGCCGCCGGTGTAGGAATTGGCGCCGGAAAGGGCCAGTGTTCCCAAGCCAAGTTTGGTCAAGGAACCTCCGGAGCTGGTCAAAGCGCTACCAAAGGTCACGGACTGACCGCCTGTGTCGATATTGATCGCCTGACTGGCCGCCGTGCTGAAACGGCTGGAATAGTCGGTCGTGCCGCCCGCACCGTATTGCAGTGTGCCGCCGCCGAAACTGATCGTTCCCGTCGAGCCCAAGGCATTCGCGTTCGCCACCGACAAAGTGCCGGCATTAATGGCCGTGCCGCCCGTGTAGGTATTCGCGCCGGAGAGAACTTGCGTTCCCGCGCCCGTCTTGGTCAGCGTCATGCCAACCGCCCCGTCGGTGATGGCGCCCGAATAAGTTTGGCTCACGCCCGAGGCCGGATTGAGAGTCAAGCTGGTGACACCGGAGTAACCGGACACTATTTCCGTGGCGAGATCCACCGCACCGGAGAGCCCTCCGAAGGTGGGAGTTGTTCCCGAGATGGCAAGATTTCCCCCTCCATCGGTGTTGTAAGCACTGTTTTGCAAGCCGAGATTGTTCGAGAGGACTAGGACACCTGCTTGAACCACGGTGCTGCCGCTGAATGTGTTGGCCGCCGCCAAAGTCAGGGTTCCCGCGCCAAGCTTGGTCAAGGAACCTCCTGAGCTGGTCAAAGCGGTGGCGAAGGTCACCGATTGACCCGCTGTGTCGATGCCGATCGCCTGGTTGGCAGCTGTGCTAAAACGGCCGGAGTAGTCCGTCGTGTTGGACCCGCTATACTGCAGTGTGCCGCCGCCGAAACTGATCGTTCCGGATGTGCCCAGCGCACCCGCGTTGCCCAGAGAAAGAGTTCCTCCGTTCAACGTGGTGCCGCCCGTGTAGGTGTTGGCGGCGGTGAGAGTTGCTGTTCCTGAGCCATCTTTGGTCAAGGTGCCACTGGTCGTGCCTATGACACTGGCAAGTGAGATGTTGCCGGCGCCGCCCAAGCTGAGGCCAAAGGTAGCGCCCGTGATAGTGCCGGTATTGGTAATGAAGAGCGTGCCCGAATCCGAATTGATTCGCGCCGCGGCGCCCAAGGTGATGAGGCCGCCCCAAGTGTTATCGCCCGACACATTTCGCAGGCCGCCAGTCGTGGCCCCGGCGCCGGAACCCGTGCTACTGTTGGTGAGCGCTTCATTGACCGTGATGCCGCCACTCAGCCTCAGCTCGCCGCCGCTCAGGACGGTGGTTCCCGCCGCCGTCGCGCCCAAAGCATTGTTGTTGCGTATATCGAGCACACCTTCGGTCACGGTGACTCCGCCGCCGAACGAATTTGAACCAGAGAGGATGAGAGTGCCTAGTGCCGTGTTGCCGCTGTTTAGGTTGATAGCACTGGACGCGCCAGAAATAGAACCGCTCACCAACATGGTGCCGCCCGTAGCCACGTTGAAACCGTGGGAGGCAAGAGTGAGAGCAATATTGAACGCCAGCGTGTTGGTTCCGCTGGTGGTATTGTTGTTGAACGAACCTTCCGAAGAAATGGCATTGCCAGACAGGAAGAAATTACCGGCAGCAGTGCCGAAGGTGATATTGCGCAGGAGGATGCCGGACGTGAGATCGTTAGTGTTCGTTAATCCTGTGGTGACGTTGAACGTAAGATCGTCACCCGCTACAGGCACGGTCCCGCCCCAGTTGGCCGCAAGACTCCAGTTGGCATTGGTCGCTGCCCCGGTTCCCGTCCAACCACGGTTCGCCGCATGCACTGAGAGCGGAAGCGAAAGCGCGGCCAGCAGAGATACCGACAACACCAGAGCGCTGCGTGAGCGGCAGAGCAAAAAGACGGATGCAGGCGCGGCTGCGCCGATATGGTGGGATTTCCCCATGCAGATGGCGTGAGCTAAGGAGCGGACATTAATCGGGCTAGAAGTTGAATGCCCCAGAGAAGGATCATCACAGAAACTACACGCGAATCTATGATGCCACAATACCCACTAAAGGGTATTTTTGCTGCGAGAGATTTATCAAAATGATTTGCGTCTCGCCTCTCAGCACAGCCACAAAAGCGCCCGCAACGCACCCGCGCCAATTTTCGGGATGGGTTCAACTGCCACCGCAAAGTGCAAAGTTCATTTTTGCCGGCGGCGGGACTTGAACCCGCACGGGACTTTCGTCCCAACGGATTTTAAGTCCGTTGCGTCTGCCATTTCGCCACGCCGGCGTGCGACCCGGGATGAACTTCCCGCATCCGGCAAAAAACCGCAAAGCCAAACCGCCGGGTGCCGCTACGCGCGGACTGCCTCGGTGCCTGCTTCCGCGGCGTCGGAGGATTGTCCAAGGCCGTAGAGAAAATTGCCGAGGAAGCCGAGCGCGCCGACCACGAGGAACACGGCCCCGAGGCCGAGCATCTGCTGATCCGCACCCCACGCACCGACGACAACCAAGCCGGCTCCGACCGCGTAGTTGAAGAACGAAGCGAGCAGCACTTGGCCGGCCACTTTTTCGCGGGCTGTGGTTTCCGCACGGACCCCGGAGCGGAGCTTGAGCAGCTGGAAAATGATCGCGACGAGCCCGGGAACGGCAGTGGCCATGAGCGCGACGAGACCGACTGTCCAATCGAGAGCCATCACGGTGATCGGCGCGGGCTCGACGACGGGCGCCAGACCGGCGGCTGCCTGCGGATCCACGGCGGCCACGGGCTCGATGCCGAGGCGTTCGACCACATTGTAAATGAGCACCGCGGCGGTGGCGGGAATCATCCACACGGAAGCGAGCAGGATTTTCGCATCCCACCCCAATTCGCGCGCTGTGCGGCGTTGGAGCAGCAGCCAGAAGTCACCGAGGAAGATCAACGCCCCCAGAAGAAAGATGGCCGAAGTGAGAAGAAGAAAGCCGAGCAGACCGAATGTGGCAGCCGCGACGCTCCAGGCCACACCGAGGTTGATGACAGCGAGAGCGAACCACGCCGCGGGGGTGCGCTCGGACGCGGCACCGACGGCAGCGGGCGTGACGCGCAAAGCCAGCGCGATCTGCGTGTTGAAAAAGACGCCGGCTATGACAAACAGCAGCCAGCCCGCGCTCCAGCTGGTGGTGGCAAGGAACGGAAGGGGCGGCTTGGCCGCGAAAGGAATGCCGAGGAACGCAACGATGGCCAGCCACACGCAGACAGTGCTGAGAAACGCGCTGGCGGCATCGGGGCGCTCCATTCCGCGGAGCGTGAGGGCAATGTTCACAATGAACACGACGGCGCCGCAAGCGATGAAGGTTGCGCCCATGCCGGCCTGCGGGAGATCCGTGACGAAGGGCATGGCGGTGACGATCGCCAGGCCGGCAAGATGGAAGCCGTAGTGCAGAAACACCATCTGCTTGCTGTAAAGCGGCAGAGCGAAGACGGACGGCAGCGCCCAGTAAACCGCACCGAAGGCGGCAGGCAGGCCGAACCCGAAGATCAGAAGATTGATCCACGCCTGGCCGTGTCCGGTGAGCGTTTCACCGAGGAGGAATCCGGGGCGTCCGGCGAGCATGAGGCAGCCGAGCGCGAGGAAGACCAGCGCGGTGACGGCGAATGTGATCGCTCCCGCGTTGGAAGCGCCGTTCGGTTGTGTGTCAGTGTTGTTCATGAGTTTTGTGTTTTGGTTCGGAGCGGAGTGGAAATGCGGAAGCCCGTGAGCACGATTCCGATGCAGACGAGCGAACTGAGCGGCATGATGACCGCGGCGACGAGCGGACTCATCCAGCCGGCAAGCGCGGCCGAAACCGCGCAGGCGTTGTAAAGAAGGGCGAAGCCGAAAACCGCGCGCGCAGTGCGGTGATGACTGCGGCCCGCCGCGAACAGCGCGCCCAGCCCGTGCAGTCCGCGCCCGAGCAAATAAAAATCCGCCTTGTGCTCGAGAAGCCCGGCATCGACCGCCGGCGTGCCACGGCAGAGCGCCGCATCGAAGGCAAGGCTGTCATTGGCTCCGTCGCCGAGCATGAGGGCATTGCCGCTCCAGCGCGCGCGAACGAGGCCGGCTTTTTCCGCGGGAGTGAGGCCGCCCATGGCGTGGGATTCGGGGAGCCCGAGGACATGTGCCATGGATTTCACGCGCGCAGGCTCGTCTCCGCTGAGCAGGTAAACGGGCATGCCGCGCGAGGCGAAGTGCGCAACCTGGTCGGCCGCGTCGGGGCGCAGCTCTTCGCGGAAGTCAAAGCGCGCCAACGCGGTGCCGTCCAAAGCGAGGATGGTCCCGCCGGATTCGCCGCCATGCAATGCCCACGCGGCACGGCCGAGGCGCCAGAGACCGACCGGAGATTCCCACTCGAGACCCATGCCGGGAATTTCATGGACCATCCCCCCGCCCGTCGCAGGCTCGACGCCCGACGAAAGCAGAACTTCCCGCAAACAGGCGGCGACCGGATGCAGACTCCGCTCGACCAGACGCATGAGGTAGGATTTTGTTTCGGCGGACAGGGTGTCGAAGACCGCCGGATCGGCCGGGCGCAAAGTCTCCAGCGTCACGGTGCCTGTCTTGTCGAAGAGAAGCGTGGTCACCTGCTTGAGCCGCGCCCAGAGGGAACCCTCGCGCAGATAAACCCCGTATTGCTGCAGGCGTGCCGCCGCGATGTCGTCCAAAAGCGGCAAGGCCACGCCGATCGCACACGGACACGAGACGACAAGGACCGAGATCATCACCTGGAACGCGGCCGGCCAGTCGCCCCCCGACCAACCCCAGGCGACGAAGCCGAGTGCGGCGACGACCATGACGATCGAGAGATAAACTTTGATCAACTTTTCAAGTCCGCGATTGCGCCACTGGCGCTCGGCGTCGATGCGCAGGAGCGCGGAAAGCTGCGAGTCGGCCCAGTCTTCCAGCGCTTCGAACACGGTGTCGTCCGCATCCACGCTGCGTGCGCCCGCGGGCACGATGCTTCCGGCCGGGAAAGTGCGCGGGGCCGGCTCGCCGGTGATCCAATTGAGCGCAAACGTCGCACTGCGTTCGAGCAGGCGCGAACGCACGGGAACGACTTGGCCGCGCGCGACGGCAAACTTCAAACCCGAAACGATTTCTTCCGCGCCCTTTTCGCCCGCGGCCGGATCCCCCATGACACGCACGCGTCCCGGCGAGAGCTTGAGCCCGAGGAGCCGCCGGCGGTTGTTCTCGACCGCGCGCTCCTGCAACCAGCGCCCGAGCAACATCAGGAAAGTGAAGACCGAAACAAAGTCGAAGTAGTTGAAGCTGTGCTGATCCCTGAGCCACGCGCCTACGGAACCGGCGTAGGCGATCAGCAACCCGAGGGAAATGGGCAGGTCGATATGCAGGGCGCCCATGCGCAACGCGCCGAGCGCACGCCGGAAGAAAAACGTTCCTCCGATGGCGATACTGGCCGTGGCCAGACCGAAAGAGACGACATCGAAGAGCGCGGTGAGCGCATCGCCGGGCTCGATGCCGAAATAGCGGGGCGACGCGAAAAGCATCGCGTTCATGGCCAGAAAACCGCAGAGACCGAGCTTGCGGGTCAGGGATCCCATGGAGGAGGGCGCTTTGCCCTGCGGCGGACCGAGCAAATATCCGAATCGCTGCACATCCCGCGCGTAGTCATCGAGCGCGAGCGCACCGGGCGTCCACCGCAGGCGCGCGGTGCCGGAAGATGAATTGACCACGCAGGAAACCGCGCCGGGACATTCCATGAACACCGCCTCGATCAACCACAAGCAAGCCGCGCAGGAAATTCCCTGCACATCGACGATGGTCTCGGCGACGTCCCCCGCCCCCGCCTCGGAAGCGCGCTGCTGGCTCTCCAGCCACCGGTAATCGCGGTCGTGGAAAACGAAGTTGCCCGCGGGGGACATGGTCTCGCCGTAGGAATAAAAGTCCCCGAGCCCGCGTTTGTGCAACAGATGGTGCACGAAGCGGCAGCCCGAGCAGCAAAATTCCTGTTCATCGGCGGACGGACGGAACCGCGTGCGGCAGTGCCTGCACGAATGCAAAAGCTGTTCTCCGGCGATCGTTTTCAATGGCACATCGGGCATCCGGTGGATGCGGTATAAGTTCCCCTCGCCACAAGGAGGATCACACTCACGAAGGCGAGACCGCGCCGCACGTAGTCCATGGCATCCGGCGACCAACGCGCACCGAGGCGGAAAAATTGCGATTGCAGCACAAGAAGCAACGGGACGGTGCCGAGGGCGAATGCGATCATGATCGAGCCGCCGGACCAGGCGGATCCGGAGAGCGCAGCCGCGGCAACGACGAGATAAAGCGGGGCACAAGGCAACAGCGGCGTGAAAAATCCGAGCACGCCCGCGCGTCCGCGCACCCCGCAACGGGCGGAAGCCGCACCCATCCACGCGAGGGAACCTTTGGGAACAGGCAGCCGGATGCGCTTGTCGAGACCCACCACGACCGCGAGGAAAAAGAGCACGAAGAGCCATGTCATCCATCGGGTGCCGCCGCCAAGCAGCGCATCGGACAGGCGCCGGCCGACGAGTCCGGCCGCGAGCCCGACAATGGCGTAGGACACCACGCGCGACCCGTGGTAAATCAGCGTCGCCTGCATGCTCCCCTGCCCGCCACCCCGCGCGCAGGCGGAGCAGGCCAGAGGCCCGCACATACCCACGCAATGCAGGCTGGTGATGAGCCCGGCCAGCAGGGCGGCCAACGGTCCGGTGATCTCGGGCAATGTCATCATTGCGCCTCCTTTTTTCGCAGCAGCAGAGTTTCCTCCGCCGGCGTGAGTTTCTGCGAAGGAACGCGGCGGCTCACCATGTAAGTGGCGACCCATGCCGCAATGAGCACGATAAAGGCGACCCAAACGAGGAGCCACGGACGTTTGGAGAAAAATCCCGAGGTCATGGCGCTTCGCGGAACGGTCCGAGGAATGGAACCGTTTTCTCGCCCTCCACCTGCCCGCTTTGGCCGCGCACCTGGACTTTGACGTCGAAGTTTCCGTGAAAATCGGCGTCGGGAAGTGTCATAATGAGCGGCTCCTGGACTTCCTCCCCGGGTCCGAGCGCGAGCTTGTGCGCCGAGGCGCCGGTCGATGACAGGCCCGCCGCCGGAGAATCCAGGGTGACGGTGTAATCGTGGGTCTCCGCGCGCTTGTTGGCCACGCGCACCATGAAGTTGTTGCGGATCGAACCCTGGTCGCGGAAATACGGCGCACCCTGCATGCGCAGCACCGACAGGATGACGGGCTTGACCTGTTGCGTGGCGTAGGCGAACGCCGACGCACCGACCATGCCGAGAACGATGTAGATCAAAAGGCGCGGACGCCAGAACTTCGACGGACGCCCGGCCAGGGCGTTGAGCGAATCGTGGCGCACAAGGCCCTTGGGACGGCCGATTTTCACCATGATCTCGTCGCAGGCGTCGATGCAGGCCTCGCACGATATGCACTCCATCTGCAACCCCTGGCGGATGTCGATGCCGGTGGGACAAACCTGGACGCAGCGGCGGCAGTCGATGCAGTCGCCGGTGGTTGTCCCCGCCTTGCCCCGCGGCTCGCCGCGAACGGTGTCATAGCCGACGACGATCGAGTTGTCGTCGATGAGGGCGGAACCGAGGCGCCCGTAGGGGCACATGATGATGCAGAACTGTTCGCGGAACCACGCGAAGTTGAAGTAGAGGACGCCGGTGAGGGCGAAGACGAAGAGGAAGAAGCCCCAGTTCTCGCCCGGCGAATGCCGCATCATGGCGTAAAGCGAGGGCAACGAGACAAAATACGAGAGGAACATGTGCGCGATGGCCGCGGAGAGAAGGAAGAAAATCCCGTGCTTGAGCGCGCGTTTGAATATTTTTCCGCCGGTCCACGGCGCATCCTCGAGCCGGCGCCGGGCGGGCGCGTCCCCGTCGATGAAGCGCTCGACGCGGCGGAACACGTGATCGAGAAAAACGGTCTGCGGACACGCCCAGCCGCACCAGAGGCGGCCGGCGACGGAGGTGACCACGAACAGCCCGAAGGCCATGCCGGTGATGAGGAAAAACAGCAGCCACAAGTCCTGGAACATCAGGGTAAGCCCGAAGATGTGGAGCTTGCGGTGGAAGATATCGAGGAACACCGCCGGTTCGCCCTTGATCGGGATAAAGGGAAGCGAGACGTAGAGGGCGATGAGGAAAATGGCGAAAATCCGGCGGCTCAGGGTGAAAGGTCCGCTGACATCGGCCGGGTGGACGAAGTAGCGCGACCCGTCTTCATTGATCGTGGTGACCGAATCAATGCTGGGCGCTTTCGGCTTCATACGGACGCGGCCGGTCCTATTGCTCGGCCGGCTTTTGGATCGTCGGGTTTTTGCTGACGACGAACGCTACAACGTCGGCGATACGCGCCGCGCCGAGGACCGGCCCCCACACGGGCATCCCTTTTTCGAGGACGCCTTTTTGGATGGTGTTGTAGATGTCCGTCGGCTTGCCGCCGTGGATCCATGTGGCATCCACGAGGTTTTGCCCGATGCCGCCCTGCAACTCCGCGCCATGGCAGGCCACGCAGTTGGCGGTGTAGATCTTCTGGCCGGCCTCGACCACCGCGGGATCGCGGCTCAGGTTCCAGAGCTGGATGTCGGTCGGGGTTCCGCCGCTGGCAAGCGCGGCCTTTTGGATTTCCTCGATCTGTCTTTCCACGCGCACGTAGCCGGGCACCATGTGGGCCGACCAGTGGTAGTAGGCCCAGTAAGCGGCGGAGAAAACAATCGCGCCGTAGAGGGTGAAGAGCCACCAGTTCGGCAGGCGCTTGTCATATTCCTGGATGCCGTCGTAGGTATGGTGACGCAGCGCGTCGTCATCGGTTTTGCGTTGGTCGTTCATGGTGCTTTGTCGTCCTCCCAAGGAAGGTTCTCCAGTTTCTTGATTTTGCTTTTCGGGTAACGGATGGTCGCGACCACGATCGCGACAAACGCCGCGAAGGTGACGAGCAACGCGACCACCGCGCCGATCGTGCTGAGTTGCGGGATTTGCAGTTGCTGGAACATGGTCAGCGGGAGGCCTGCGGCGGCATCGAAGGCGCGGGCGGCGCATCCGCCGTGCCCCCGGGTGCCGGGGCATCGGTTTTGTAACGTCCGAGCTGCTGGATGTAGGCGATGAGGGCGATCACTTCCTTGTCGGGGCTGATCTTCACGCCGCTTGGCGCGAGGTCATCGACGATCTTCTGTCCCTGGGCGAGGAATTCGCTGCTGATTTCGTCGGGAGTCCGCTCGGGGAATGGAACGCCCAGTTTGCGCAGGACGCTGATTTTGCCCGGAAGGGACGCGATATCGGCTTTCTGGCGGTAAAGCCACGGATAGGCCGGCATGTTGCTGCCGATCGACGTGGTGCGCGGATTCTCGAAGTGCTGGAAGTGCCACATGTTCGGATATTTCCCGCCTTCGCGCTGAAGATCCGGACCGGTGCGTTTCGATCCCCATTGGAACGGATGGTCGTAGAGAGATTGCCCGAGGCGTCCGCTTTCGCCGTAGCGCAGGACTTCGCCGACCAGGGGACGGATCATCTGGCTGTGGCAGTTGTAGCAGCCTTCGCGGATGTAGATGTCGCGACCGCACAGCTCGAGCGGCGTGTAAACGATTTGCGTCGCCTTTTCGTAATCGACCGCCTGTTTGGAGAAGACGAGCGGCAGGATCTGGATCATCCCGCCGAGCACGACGGCAAGGAGGGTAAGGACCGTGAAAGGCAGCCAGCTTTCAAGCAGCCGCTCATACCATTCGCCCCACTTCGCCCCGGATGCGCTGAGGTGAATCATGGCAACCAGCATGGTCTCGACGAGGAGCACGAAGGAAACCGTGCTGACGGTGCCGCCGGTGAATCCCCACAGGCAGGCGAAGAGGACAATCAGCACCGAATACATCGTCGGCGCGTTGAAGAGGCCCTGTGCGAGCGTCATTCCCTCGCGCGTGCGGCGTTCAGGCGCCGGGACCTCGACCGTGGTGGTCACCGGCGTGCCGCTGCGCACCGTGCGGATGAGGTTATAGGTCATCAGGATGAACCCGAGGAGGAAGAGACCGCCGCCGAGCACGCGCATGTGCAGCATCGGCCGCACCGAATTGACGACCTCGAGGAAGTTCGGATAGGCGAGCACGCCCTCGGACGTCACGGAGTTGAGCATGAGGCCGGTGGTGATGCCGGACACCCACATCGCGGCGATGTAGAGAAGGATGCCCACCATCCCGAGCCAGAAATGGACGTCGGCGAGCTTGGTGGAGAAAAGTTTGGTTCCCCACAGGCGCGGCGCGAGCCAGTAGAACATTCCCGCGGCCATGAAGCTGTTCCAGCCGAGCGTGCCGCTGTGCACGTGTCCGATGGTCCAATCGGTGTAGTGCGAAAGGGCGTTGACCGAGCGGATCGCGAGGAGCGGCCCCTCGAAGGTGGACATTCCGTAGAAGGTCACGCCGGCGGCGAAGAACTTGAGCACTGGGTCGGTGCGCAGTTTGTGCCAGGCGCCGCGGAGGGTGAGCAGGCCGTTGAGCATGCCTCCCCACGAGGGCGCCCAGAGCATGAGACTGAACGTCATGCCGAGGGTCTGCAGCCACTCGGGCAGCGCGGTGTTGAGCAAATGGTGCGGTCCGGCCCAGATGTAGATGAACACCAGCGACCAGAAGTGCACGACCGAAAGCCGGTAACTGTAAACGGGACGCTCCGCCGCTTTCGGCAGATAGTAATACATGATGCCGAGGATCGGCGTGGTGAGGAAGAACGCGACGGCGTTGTGCCCATACCACCACTGCACGAGGGCATCCTGCACGCCGCCGAAGATCGGATAGGAGTGCAGCAGCGACGTGGGCAGCGAGAGATGGTTGACGATGTAGAGCATCGCCACCGTGATGATGGTGGCGATGTAGAACCAGATCGCCACGTAAAGCGACTTCTCGTTGCGCACGGCCAGCGTCCAGAAAAAGTTGATCGCGAAAACCACCCAGATGAGGGCGACGGCAATGTTGATCGGCCAGATGAGTTCGGCGTATTCCTTGCCGCGCGTGAAGCCGAGCGGGAGGGTGATGGCCGCGGCGACGATGATGGCCTGCCAACCCCAGAAGTGCAGCCAGGAGAGGAATCCGGACGCCAGGCGCGTGCGCACCAAGCGCTGGGTGGAGTGGTAAATCCCGGCGAACATCATGTTGCCGACGAAAGCGAAGATCGCGGCATTGGTGTGCAACGGACGCAGGCGGCCGAAGGTCAGCCACGAGGTGTCGAAGTTGAGCACGTGGAAGCTCATCTGCGCGGCGATGAAGACGCCGGCCGTCATGGCGACAAGCCCCCAGAAGACGGCGGCCATCATGAAATACCGCACGACCTTGTCGTCGTAGGTCACGGAAACGGTTGTGGTGTTGTTCATGGCAGATTTTTCTTTTCCTCGCGGACGGCGGCATCGCCGGGTTTCTGTTTGTTTTGTTCCTCCTTGTTGAACGGGAGAAGGCTGTCCCGGAGCGGATCCCCGCCGGAGAAATCGTGGTGGTAGAGAAAGCCGGCGGCGAAAAAGAGCGCCAGCATCAAGCTGACGAAGATCGTCAGATAGAGGACACTCATCGGCCCCGCCCTTTCAGCGGTGCGTGTGCCTTGAGCCCGGTGGCTTCCGTCATGGTCACCAAAACTAAACGTGGCCCGCGGACGCGCTACGCAGCTTTTCGGAAAACCCGCGCGTTTTTTTGGAAATCCTCTTGTCGGACGGATAAAATGACGGAAAATTAACACTGCTAATAGTGAGCAAAGCGTCCGACATCCTGCGTTCGACACCGCTGGCCCGCGACCATGCGAAATCTTTCAGCGCCGCGACGGGTCTGCCGGTGAGCATCGAGACTCCGGGCGAAACCAATCTCGCAGCCACCGACCTGCCGGAATGCTGCCGGCAATTTCTCGCGGACGGCAAAGCGCGTTCGCGTTGCGAGCAGACGCACAAGGCACTGCAGGGCAAAACGCCGCGCACGGTGCGCTGTTTCGCCGGGCTGACATCATCCGCCGTCCCGGTCGTGGTGCGCGACGAGACCGTGGCTTATCTTCACACGGGCCACGCAGCGGTGAACGGCGACGCCGACCAGCGGCACATCGGCGCGGTGCGCAAAACGCGAGGGCAATACGAGGGCGCGCTGCGTCTGCTCGAACTGTTTTCGCAGCAGCTCGCGCAGAGCCTGCCTGCAGAAACGCAAGGTTGCCCCTACCCCGCGATCGACCGAGCGGCGCTGGAGATCAGCCGGCATCCCGAAAAACGCTGGCGACTGAGCACGCTGGCCCACGCGGCAAAGATGAATGCCGCCTATTTCAGCGAGATGTTCCGCCGGCGTTTGGGCCTCACCTTGACCAGATTCATCGCCGCGGCACGCATCGAAAGGGCGAAGCAACTCCTGCGCCATACCGACATGAAAGTGATCGAGATCGCCTATGCGTCGGGATTCGGCTCGGTATCGCAGTTCAATCGTGTGTTCCGCCGCGAATCCGCCGCGCATCCGGCGGACTTCCGCAGCCGGCACAGGCCGGCGAAAAATCAGAATTCGAGATAAGCGCAGCCCGACAGGGCGAAAGTCAGGGCGAGCAGGAAGAGCGCGGCGAGATATTTCATAAAAAGCTCAGCGGAAGACGGGACGGCGGGGGCCGCCGGGGATGTGCTCGAGCATGTTGCCGTGGGGACCGCGGCGCTTGGCGCGGAAGTATTTGAACATATCGCCGTTGCGCCGGCGCGAGGGATCGACGAGCTGGTATTGGGCTTCGGTCATACCCCAGATTTGCCGCAAGGTTTTCTGCGGCGCAGGAGCGGCGTCGGGTTGCTTCGGCGCTTCCTGGGCCACGGCGAGGGAGACGCCGAGCAGGAGGAGGAGAAAACTTCTCATGGGGCGAAATTCGGCGGCGATCCGGCCGATGGCAAGCATGATTTGGACAACGGGCGCGGCTGGCCTCACGGAAGATTCGTGAAGCCCATCAGATAACGGTCGCACTCGCGCGCGGCGGCACGGCCTTCATTGATCGCCCACACGACCAGGCTTTGACCGCGCCGCATGTCGCCGGCGGCGAAAACACCCGGGACGCTGGTGGCGAACTTGCCGTATTCGGCTTTCACGTTGCTGCGTTCGTCGGTGGCGAGGCCGAGTTTTTCAACGAGGGGCTTTTCGGGCCCGAGAAAACCCATGGCCAGCAAAACCAGTTGCGCGGGGATCACTTTTTCCGTTCCGGGCACGTCTGCAGGCGCATAGCGGCCGTTGCCGTCGAGTTTCCACTCGACCTGCACGGTGTGGATTTCCTTCACGCGTCCGTCTTTCTCGCCGGTGAACTTTTTGGCCGTGGTGCAATAAACGCGCGGGTCGGAGCCGAACACCGCCGCGGCTTCTTCCTGTCCGTAATCGGTGCGGAAAATCTTGGGCCATTCCGGCCACGGGTTGTTGGCCGCGCGGGTCTCGGGCGGGCGAGGCATGATCTCCAGCTGGGTGACGCTGCGGCAGCCTTGGCGGATCGACGTGCCCACGCAGTCGGTGCCGGTGTCGCCGCCGCCGATGACAACGACGTCGCGGTCCTTGGCGCTGATGGATTCCGGCACACCGGTCCCGTCAAGCAGGCAACGGGTGTTGGTGGTGAGAAATTCCATCGCGGGAAAGATGCCCGCCAGGTCGCGACCCCCGATCGGAAGATCCCGGGCCTGCGTGGCGCCGCAACAAAGGACCACGGCATCGAAATCCTTGGCGAGTTTTTCGGCGGGATAATTTTTGCCGACATCCGCGCTGGTGACAAACTCGACACCTTCGGCGGCAAGGATGTTCACGCGGCGCATGACGATGTCCTCCTTGTCGAGTTTCATGTTGGGAATGCCGTAGGTGAGCAGCCCGCCGATGCGGTCGGCGCGCTCGAGCACGGTGACGGCGTGACCGGCTTTGTTGAGTTGATCGGCGCACGCGAGGCCGGCCGGACCGGACCCGACCACGGCGACTTTCTTGCCCGTGCGGTGCTTCGGGGGATTCGGCACGACCCAGCCCTCGGCGAATCCTTTCTCGATGATGGAAAATTCGATGTTCTTGATCGTGACCGGCGGCTCGATGATCCCCAGCACGCAGGCGCCTTCGCAGGGCGCGGGGCAAACCCGGCCGGTGAACTCGGGGAAGTTGTTGGTCTTGTGCAGGCGGTCGAGGGCATCGCGCCAGAGCCCGCGGTAAACGAGGTCGTTCCACTCGGGAATGAGGTTGTTGATCGGGCAACCGCTGGCCGCGCCGCCGAGGATCAGGCCGGTCTGGCAAAAGGGCGTGCCGCAATCCATGCAGCGCGCGCCCTGCTTTTGCAGCATCTCATCGGGAGTGTGGTCGTGAAACTCTTCCCAGTCGCGGATGCGCTCTCGGGGTGAACGATCCCGCGGCAGTTCGCGGGTGAACTCCATGAATCCGGTCGGTTTGCCCATAAATCAATTGCCTCCCACGCGCGCAAGGTCGCGGGCATTTTCCTCGAAAGCGGCCATGACGGCCTCGTCGCCGCTGAGGCCCGCCGCGAGAACCCGGTCCATCGCCTGCAGCACACGCTTGTAATCCTTCGGCAGGACCTTGACGAATTTCTGCGCCGAGTTTTCCCAGCCGGCCAGGATCTGGTGCGCGCGCTTGCTTCCCGTGAACTTCGCGTGACGCTCGACCATGGCCCGGACCTCGGCAGCCTCGTCCTTGTCGTCCAGGCGCTCGAGATCGACCATGTCCATGTTGCAACGGGTGTGGAAGTCGCCCGCCTCGTCATAAACGTAGGCGATACCGCCGGACATGCCCGCCGCGAAGTTGCGGCCGGTGGGACCGAGGACGACAACGCGTCCGCCGGTCATGTATTCGCATCCGTGGTCCCCGACGGCCTCGACGACCGCCTTCACGCCGCTGTTGCGGACGCAGAAGCGCTCCCCGGCCATGCCGCGGATGTAGGCTTCGCCGCCCGTGGCGCCGTAGAACGCGACATTGCCGATGATGATGTTTGTCTCGGCGTCGAAGGTTGTCGCGCCGGGCGGCTGCACGACGATTTTTCCACCGCTGAGCCCTTTGCCCACGTAGTCGTTGGCATCGCCTTCCAACCGCAGGGTGAGACCGCGAGGCGCGAAGGCACCAAAGCTCTGGCCGGCCGAGCCGACGAAATCGAGTTCGATGGTGTCCTCCGGCAGGCCGTCCATGCCGTGGGCTTTGGAAATTTCGTAGCCGAGGATGGTGCCGACCACGCGGTTGACGTTTTTGATCGGCAGGCGCGAGTGCACTTTTTCCCCGCGCTCGATGGCCGCCTCGCAAATTTTGAGCAGGGTCGTGAGGTCGAGGGATTTCTCGATGCCATGATCCTGCTTCATCGTGCAGTAGCGGCCCACATCTTCGCCCACGTCGGGAGCGTAAAGGATGCGCGAGTAATCGAGGCCCTGCGCCTTCCAGTGATCGACCGCCTTGCGCATGGCCAACCGGTCCACGCGTCCGACCATTTCATCGATCGTGCGGAAGCCCAGCTTGGCCATGAGTTCGCGCACCTCGGTGGCGATGAAGCGCATGAAGTTGACCACATGGTCCGCGTCGCCGGTGAATTTTTTGCGCAGCTCCGGATCCTGCGTGGCCACGCCGACGGGACAGGTGTTGAGGTGGCAGGCGCGCATCATGATGCAACCCATGACGACGAGGGGCGCGGTGGCGAAACCGAATTCCTCGGCGCCGAGCAGCGCGCCGATGACCACGTCGCGTCCGGTTTTGAGCTGGCCGTCCACTTCGACGACGATACGGCTGCGGAGGTTGTTGAGCAGAAGGGTCTGATGCGTTTCGGCGAGTCCGAGTTCCCAAGGCATCCCCGCGTGCTGGATGCTGGAAAGCGGCGACGCGCCGGTGCCGCCGTCGTAGCCGCTGACAAGCACAACGTCGGCATGTGCCTTGGCCACGCCCGCGGCGACCGTTCCGACACCGACCTCGCTCACGAGTTTGACCGAAATGCGCGCGTGGCGATTGGCGTTCTTGAGGTCGTGGATCAACTCCGCGAGATCTTCGATCGAGTAGATGTCGTGGTGCGGCGGCGGGGAGATAAGGCCCACGCCCGGCGTGGAATGCCGGACTTTGGCGATCCACGGATAGACTTTGGTGCCGGGGAGCTGGCCGCCCTCGCCCGGCTTCGCGCCCTGGACGATTTTGATCTGCAGTTCCTTGGCCTGCGAGAGGTAGTAGCTGGTGACGCCGAAACGCCCCGACGCGACTTGCTTGATCGCGCTGTTTTTGGAGTCGCCGTTGGGCAGGATTTTGTAGCGCTCCGGGTCCTCGCCCCCCTCGCCCGTGTTGCTCTTGCCGCCGATGCGGTTCATGGCGATGGCCAGCGTTTCGTGCGCTTCCTGGCTGATCGAGCCGTAGGACATGGCGCCGGTCTTGAAACGCTTCATGATCGACTCGACGGATTCGACTTCCTCGATCGGGACGCCGCCGTCTTGGGGAAATTCGAAATCCATGAGACCGCGCAAGGTGGCCAGCTTGGCCGACTGGTCGTTGACCGACTGCGAATATTTGCGGAAGACACCCATGTCGGCCGTGCGGCAGGCGTGCTGCAGCAGGTGGATGGTTGTGGGGTTGAAGTTGTGGTGCTCGCCATCCTTGCGCCACTTGTAAACGCCGCCCGGGTCGAGCACGTCGTCGCGGAAATCGCGTCCGGGCCACGCACGGCGGTGACGGTCGTGCGCCTCCCGGGCGATACCCTCGAGATCGATGCCCTCGATGCGCGAGGCCGTTCCTGTGAAATAGGTGTCGACGACTTCGGTATTCAGACCGACAGCCTCGAAAATCTGCGCACCGCGATAACTTTGGATCGTCGAGATGCCCATCTTGGACATCGTCTTGACGATGCCCTTGACCGCGGCCTTGACGTATTGCTTCATCGCCTTCTTGGGATCGATACCGGTCAGGCTGCGGCGGTTGATGACATCCTCGATGGATTCGAAGGCGAGATAGGGGTTGACCGCACCCACCCCGTAGCCGGTGAGCAGGGCGAAGTGATGCACTTCGCGCGGCTCGCCCGATTCGAGGACCAGGCCGACTTGTGTGCGCGTGCCGTTGGCGACGAGGTGATGATGAAGGCCGGAAACCGCGAGCAGCGCCGGTATGGGGGCCATTTGCTCGTTCAAGCCGCGGTCGGAAAGAATGAGGATGTTCACGCCCCCGGCAATAAGGCGGTCGGCCTCGGCGAAAAGTTCGTCCAGCGCTTTCCGCAAGGAGGCGCCGCCGCCGGCGACGTCATAGAGGATGGGCAGCGTGGCGGATTTGAATCCGGGGCGGTCGAGCGCGCGCAGCTTTTCCAGCTCCTCGTTGGTGATGACCGGCGAGGCGAGCTGGATCTGGCGGCAGCTGCCGGGGCCGGGCTCGAGCAGGTTGCCCTCGGATCCCAGCGTGGTGATGGCCGAGGTGACGATCTCTTCGCGGATCGAATCGATCGGCGGGTTGGTCACCTGCGCAAAGAGCTGCTTGAAGTAGTTGTAAAGGAGATGCGGCTTGTCCGAAAGCGCGGCAAGCGGCGTGTCGTTCCCCATCGACCCGATCGGCTCGACAGCCGTGCGGGCCATCGGCGCGATGATGAGATTGAGGTCCTCCTGCGTGTAGCCGAAGGCGAGCTGGCGCGTGGTCACCGTCCCGTGGTCGGGATGCGCGGGTTCCTTGCCCTCCGGAAGGTCGTCGAGCTTGATCAGATTGTCTTTGAGCCACTGACCGTAAGGATGCTGCTTGGCCAAGGAGGATTTGATTTCCTCGTCGGCGATGATGCGACCTTCCTTGGTATCCACGAGGAAGATGCGGCCGGGCTGGAGACGTCCTTTCGACGCCACGCGCTCGGGCTTGATGTCGAGCACGCCGACTTCGGACGCCATGATGACGAGGTCGTCCTTGGTCACGTAGTAGCGGCATGGACGCAGGCCATTGCGGTCGAGCACGGCGCCGATCTGCACGCCATCGGTGAATGCCACCGCGGCCGGACCGTCCCACGGTTCCATCAGGCAGGAATGGTATTCGTAGAAGGCCTTGCGGTCGGCGGGCATCAAGTTGTGGTTGGCCCAAGGCTCGGGGATCATCATCACCGCGGCGTGGGCGAGCGGACGCCCCGAGAGGACGAGAAACTCGAAGCAGTTGTCGAACATGGCCGAGTCGCTGCCGTCGGCGTGGATGATCGGTTTGAGCGTCTCGATGTCCTCGCCGAAGAGCGGCGAAGCCAGCTGCGACTCGCGGGCATTCATCCAGTTGACGTTGCCGCGCAGCGTGTTGATCTCGCCATTGTGCGCCACGAAACGGTAGGGGTGCGCGCGATCCCAGCTCGGGAATGTGTTGGTGCTGAAGCGCGAGTGAACGAGGGCCAGCGCGCTTTCCATGCGCGGATCGGAAAGGTCTGGGTAATAAAGCGCGACCTGCGGCGGCGTGAGCATGCCCTTGTAAACCAGGGTGCGCGCCGAAAAGCTCGGCACATAAAAGAAACTGCCGCCCGGAGATCCGGCGTAGCGGATCTCGTTGAAAAGCCGGTGGCGGATCACGTAAAGCTTGCGCTCGAAAGCGAGGTCGTCCGTGATGGACGAACTGCGTCCGACGAAAGCCATGCGGACGACCGGTTCTTCCGCCTTGGCCGTTTCGCCGAGGCTGGAGTTGTCCGTGGGCACCGAGCGCCAACCGAGAAACTTTTGCCCCTCGGCACGCACGACCTGCTCGAAACGCTCCTCGATTTTTTTCCGCTGCTGCTTCTCTTGCGGCAGAAAAACCATGGCCACCCCGTATTGTCCGGCCGCGGGAAGGTCGATGTGCTCCTCCTTGGCCACGGCCGAGAGGAACTTGTGCGGCATCTGGATCAGGATGCCGGCGCCGTCGCCGGTGTTTTCCTCGAACCCGCAAGCGCCGCGATGCTCGAGATTGACCAGAATTTGCAGACCCTGCCGGACAATTTCGTGCGACTTGGCGCCTTTCATGTTGGCGACAAAGCCGACGCCGCAGGATTCATGCTCGAACTGCGGGTCGTAGAGTCCTTGTTTTCCGGGCTTTTTCATCGTGGCGGTCAGTGGGTTTTCCAGCGGGCGGCAAAAGCTAATTCTTCAGGCCCGAGGCGCAAAGAAATTTTGCCACAAAAAACCAAAATATACGCAAAAGCAGCCTCCGTGCCAAATTTTACCGACACGGAATTATTTCCGCTTGGCCGGGGAGGGTCGGCGGCCGCGAGACCGCTGACGCTTCTCCGACTCCGGGCGGGCACGCAATTCGAGCAGCAGCGGCAGCCCGGGGTATTCGCGCACACGGCGGAGCTGCGCGGCGAGATAGGTCTCGTAGCTCGGCAGGAGCAGTCCCGGGGCGTTGACAAAGAGCAGGAAGCGCACCGGGGCGAAAGGCCGGGGATTGGTCTCCTCCAGCTGCGTGGCATAGAAAACCTTGAGCCGTCGCGGGCCTTTCATGGGCGGCGGGTGCAAGATCATGGCGTCGCGGATCACGCGGTTCAACTCGCCGGTGCCGATCCTTCGCGTGGCGTGCTGACGGACCTTCTCCAAGGTCGTCCCGAGACGCTTGAGGTTGGCCCCCGTCTTGGCGGAAAGCATGACAAAGGGAGCGTAGGGGATGAAAAACAACTGCGAGCGCCACAGCGACAAGCGCTCTTTCAGTCCGTCACGACGGCGATCGTCAGCCGGAAGAAGGTCGGCCTTGTTCACCGCGACAACCACGGCTTTGCGCGACTTTTGCACGAGGCCGGCTATGCGCTTGTCCTGCTCGGTGACGCCCACCGAGGCATCGATGACGAGCACGCACACGTCGGCCATGCGGATCGCTTCCTCGGAGCGCATGACGCTGAAAACCTCCACCGAGGTGTCGTGCCGGGACCGGTGCCTTATGCCCGCGGTGTCGAGCAGCAGGTAAGGCCGCTCCCCCAACTCGCACGGAACCTCGAGGGCATCGCGCGTGGTTCCGGCAATGTCGCTGACGATCGCCCGCTCGCGCCCCAAAAGGGCGTTGGTCAGCGAGGACTTGCCGACATTGGGACGTCCGATGATGACGATGCGCGGAGGAATCGACTGCTCGGGGGGCGCGTTTTCCCCGCGGTCGCCGAATGCCTCGCCGATCGCCTCGACCAAATCGTCCGTCCCGCGGCCGTGGACCGCGCTGACTCCCGCGATGCGCGAAAAGCCGAGCTGATGGAATTCCTCGGCGAGCGCATCGTGCTTGGGGTCGTCGAGTTTGTTGACCACAAGAATCACGGGCCGGGACCAACGGCGCAATTTGGCGGCGAGTTCCGCGTCCAAAGGCAGCAGCCCGTCCTTGCCATCGACCACAAAGAGAACAACGTCGGCGTCCTCGACGGCGGCGTCGGCCGCGCGGTGCGTGGCTTCGGCGAAATCCGGATCAGGCGCGGCGCCGATGCCACCCGTATCGACGATGGCGAAAGGATTGCGTCCGAGCCCGCACACCGCCTCGATCCGGTCGCGGGTCACGCCGGGTTGGTCGTGCACGATGGCGATGCGACGGCCGGCGAGACGGTTGAACAGGGCCGACTTCCCGACGTTCGGACGGCCGACGAGGACAGCCTTTTTCATGTCGCGCGCGCCGCGCCGCCCAGAGAGGCCAAGCCGCGCCAGACATAACCGATGCCGCTGGCCAGGGTGAAAATACCCGCGGCCCAGACGACCCACATCTCGTGGGGAATCTGCAGCAGGACCCACGCGACGGCGGTCATTTGCAAAGCGGTGGCGATTTTCCCCAAGGCGCTGGGGCGCACCTCGACCTCGCCATTGAGAAACTTTAGGACACCGCAGCCAACAAGAATGACCGCATCACGCGCGATGACGAGGATGGGAAACCAGATCGGAAGTCCGGCCGCCCACGGGTAAAGACTCAGCGTGATAATGGCCGTGAGGAGCAGGCCCTTGTCGGCAATCGGGTCGAGAATCACGCCCAGGGCGCTGCGCTGGTTGAAGCGCCGCGCGATCCAGCCGTCCACGCCGTCGCTCGCGGCCGCAACGACGAACACAGCGACGGCAGCCCAGTGCAGCCATTCCACCGGAGCCCCGTCGCGGCGGCTCGCCGAATAATAGACGGCGAACACCACGAAGACCGGGATGAGCAGGATGCGCACCAGCGTGATTTGGTTGGCCAATGTCACACTCGGGAGCGTGCCGATCGCGACGGCAAGGCGCAACAGATTCTTCCTGCATTTTGACGCGGGTGCGTCCAACATCGCAGCAAGCGCAATGAACGCCCCGATGCTCCGCTGCCGAAATCTCCGGTGCCGGCGCCCGCTCTGGCGCGCCGGAGCCTCGCAGGTGCGCGGCATCACGGCGGAATTCGCCGCCGGGAAATTCCATGCCATCCGCGGTGACGAAGGCTGCGGCAAAAATCTTTTGCTCCATCTGCTCGGATTGCTCGAGCAACCGGACGAGGGGAATGTATGGCTCGGCAACATCGACACGACGTCCCTCGGCGCGGAAGAGCGCGACAGCTTGCGGCTGAGGAATTTCGGGTTCCTTTTCCCCGCGTGCGCATTGTTGCCCTCGCTGAGCCTGCTGGAGAATATCGCTTTCCCGGTGATCAAGGCGGGCGTCGGCGACGAAGTGCTGCAGGCCGAGCGGACATTGCTCGCGCTGCAATTTTGCGGGATGGAGAGCGAGGCTGATTTGCCCGTGTCGCGATTGAGCCCCGAGCGCCAGGCGGTCGGCGCCTTCGCCCGCGCCATCGCCCACCGTCCGCGCGTGCTCATCGCCGAGTCGCCGGCGGCGGAGGAACTGATCGTCCCTCTCGCGCGACTTGCGGTGGACGAGTTCGGGCTGACCGTGGTGTGGGGTTCGCGTGGGGACGGTCCGGCCACGGGTGCGGCGGACCGGGTCTTGTCGATGGCTGACGGCCACATTTGCGCCGTCGCGGCGTGAACCCGCTGTCGCCACCTGCACGGCTCGACGGCGGCTGCGTCGTCCGCGCGAGCGGATCGAGTTTCGCCCCGGCTTTCCGACTGCTGCCGCCGGAGCGCAGAAGCGATCTGGAGACGCTTTACGCTTTCTGCCGGGCGGCGGATGACATCGCGGACCACGGCGACCACGACCTCAACACGCGCCGCGAAGCGCTGGAGGAATGGCGCGCGGCTTTCCTCGACCCCGGGCTGCATGGAGCGCCGGAGGATTTGCGGTCGATGATGCAGCGACGCAAACTCGCGCCTGGCCTGTTTGTCGAACTACTCGACGGCATCGCAACGGATCTCCATTCCCCCGTTCGCATGAACGCGCGGGCAGACTTGGATCTTTACTGCCACCGGGTTGCCGGCGTCGTCGGCCTGCTTTGCCTTCCGATCTTCGGGGCCGACAGCGCACGCTGCAGGGACTACGCGGAGACCTTGGGCCGCGCGCTGCAATACACGAACATCCTGCGCGACACGGCGTCGGACCTGAAACGCGGCCGGATTTACTATCCGCTGGATGAGTTGACGGCGTCGGGTCTCGATGACGGGAGTTTCATGCGCGACGATGGAAAGCGACGCGACTATCTCGAAACTTTCGCCGCCGGGGCGGCGGAACTTTTCACCATTGCATCGGACCAGTTGCCGGCGGCGGATCGCAGGGCTTTGCGTCCGGCCCGGATGATGGCCGCGGTTTACGCGAAGCTGCTGCGCAAAATGCGGGTCGACGGGTTGCGCGTGACCGAACAGCGCTACCGCCTGACGTCCGCGGAAAAAATCACCGCACTGGCCGAAGTCATGCTCGGCCGTCAGTAGCCGGCTTTTTTCAACAGCGAGGAAACGCCCTTCACGTTGTTCGCCATGGTGGCGAGGCGGAAGAACACGTGCCCGGAGGGTCCGCTGCCGACCGTGCGCGAGAGCGCGACCTGCCGCACGATTTCTTGCGGGGGCCAGCCTTGCTCGCTCATGCGGTAAGCCGCGATACCGGGGTAAATCGGGATGCCCCGAGGGTTGGCGGAGGGACTGCGCCACCATTTGAGCAATTCGGCGAAACTCTGGTCGGACTTGTCCTTCCAATAAAGCTGCGGCGCGAGGTAATCGACCCACCCGTTGCGCATCCAAAGCACGGGATCGGCGTAGATTTCGTTGAGTTGGTCAAGGCCGGCTTTCACCGTCGAAGGCTGGCCTTTGGTGTAAATCCCGAAAGGACTCACGCCGAAAAGGACCCCCGGTCGCGCTTGCTTGGCCGCGCGGCAGGATCGCTCGATGAGCTTGTTGACGTTGTCGCGACGCCAGTCGCCGATATCGAGTTTGCCCCCCGCGGCCCGGTAGCGCTCGTAAGTTTTGGCGTCCGGCAATTTTCCGACCGACGGATAAGGATAAAAATAATCGTCGAAGTGGATTCCCGCCACCGGGTAGCGGCTCGCGATGTCGGAAACCACTTTGACCACGTGGTCCTGGACCTCCTGCGAACCGGGATCCATGCAAACCACAGAGCCCACGCGGTGAGCGTAGGGACCGAAACGGCGAGCCATGTGATTCGAAGCGAGAGGCGCGCCGGCCTTCACCGAGGCGCGATAAGGATTGATCCATGCATGAACGCGGATCCCGCGCCGGGAGGCTTCGCTGATGCAAAAAGCCAGGGGGTCGTAGCCGGGATCCCGGCCCTGCGTCCCGGTGAGAAAGCGGCTCCAAGGCTCGAGCGAGGATTTGTAGAGCGCGTCGCCCTCGGGGCGCACCTGGAAAAACACGTCGGTGAGCCCGAGAGACTTGGCCGAGTCGAGCAAGCGCACCAACTCGGCCTTCTGCGCTTCCGGCGGCAACCCCTGCTCGGACGGCCAGTCGAGATTGTGAACCGCGGAAATCCACGCCCCGCGGAACTCGGCCCGCGCAGCAAAGGCGAGCAGAAGGACAAAGACAAAACTAAGCCACGATTTCAGTGCCGACGCCCTCATTGGTGAAAATTTCCAACAACAAAGCATGGGGAAGACGCCCGTCAATCATATGCGTCTTGCCCACGCCCTTGCGCAGCGCCGCCACCGCACCCTGCACCTTGGGAATCATCCCGCCCTCGAGAACCTTCTGGCGGATGAGACCATCCACCTGGTCGATCCGCACGGTGGCGATGAGCGAGGAGGGATCATCGCGATCGCGCATGATCCCGGGCACGTCGCTGAGAAAAATCAGCTTGTCCGCCCGCAGCGCTCCCGCGATGGCGGCGGCGGCCTCGTCGGCATTCACGTTGAGCGTGTGGCCGTCGGCCCCCCGGGCAACCGGCGAAACAACGGGCACGCGCTCCTCGTGCAGCACACTTTCCAAGCCGGCCGTCTCGACCCCGGTCACGCGCCCGACGAAACCGATATCCTCGGCCGCGCCCTTCTCGTTTTCGACCGGCGGCAATTTCTCCGCACGCAGCACATCACGGCCGGAAAATCCCCTCGCCCGCCCCCCGAACTCGCCGATCGCAGAGACAAGACGCGGGTTGACCTCGCGGTCGAGCACGTCCTCGACGATGCGGACCGAATCCTCGTCGGTCACGCGCAGGCCGTTGACGAACCGCGCAGCCAGGCCCGCCTCGCGCATGCGCGCGCTGATTGCTTTGCCGCCGCCGTGGACAAGCACGGGATTCACCCCCACGGCTTCGAGAAAAACCACGTCGCGCAAAAGGCGCTCTACCGCCTCGTCGCTTTCCATCGCGCTGCCGCCGTATTTTATGACAAACGTTCGCCCGCGGAACGTCTGCATGAACGGGAGCGCCTCGATCAGAGTGGCGGCGCGGAGATGGGCGTCGGCGAGACTCATGGTCACTCGCTGAGATTGAGTTCGACGAATTTCTCCGTCAGGTCGGTGGTGTAAACCGTGTAGAAGGCGCGTCCTTGGTGGAGATCGACGGTGACGGTGAATTTTTTGCGCGAAACCGCCTCGACGAGTTTTTCCTTGGGTGTCGGCGCCGCCGTTCCTCCGCGGACCGCGGCCACGCCGTCGTAATAAATGTCCACCAGCTCCTCGCGGATGCGCACGCCGCTGTAACCGGCGGCGTCGAGGATGCGGCCCCAGTTCGGGTCGTTGCCGGCCCAGGCACATTTGACGAGCACCGAGTTGGCGACCGCCTCGGCGACTTTGCGAGCGGCCTGCAGGCTGGAGGCCCCGCGCACCTGGACGGTGACAAACTTCGACACGCCTTCACCGTCCTCGACAATCATGTGCGCCAGCCGCAGGCAGACCTCGCCGAGGGCCTCGACGAAGAGCATGTATTCGGGCGAGCCGGATTTGATCGAACTTCCGCCGGATGCGCCGTTGGCCAGCGCAAGCACGGTGTCGTTGGTGCTCATGTCGCCGTCCACCGTGATGCGGTTGAACGTGCGCTCCACGGCATGGTGCAGCGCGTTTTGCAGCGTGCCTTTGGAAATCTTCGCGTCGGTCGTGATCACGCAAAGCATGGTGGCCATGTTGGGATTGATCATACCCGCGCCTTTGGCCATGCCGCCGATGCGGAACGTCCCGCCGTGCCCGCGCACCTCGACCGCGTATTCCTTGGGAAAACTGTCGCTGGTCATGATGGCCCGCGCCGCCGATGGGCCGCCCTTGGCCGAGAGCCGCACCGCCAACTCCGGAAGCTTGGCCGACATTTTTTCGACCGGAAGCGCCACACCGATGCGCCCGGTGGAGCACACGAGCACGCGGCGCACGCCGCAGTCGAGCGCTTCCGCCATCGAGGAGGCGAGAGATTTTGCCGCGGCGATCCCGCACGGCCCGGTGCAAGCATTGGCGTTGCCGCTGTTGAGAAGAACGGCGCAGGTGGAAGGCGAGCGCAGATGCGCCATCGACACGCGGACAGGGGCCGCCTTGACGCGGTTGGTGGTAAAAACTCCGGCGCCGACCGAGGGCACTTCCGATGCGACGAGCGCCATGTCGTCGCGCCCCTTGTTCGTGGCTTTGATGCCGGCAAAAACCGCGGATGCGCGAAAGCCTTTGGCTGCGGTCACACCGCCTTTGATCGCTTTGATCGAACTCACAGCAAGCCCGTCCTTTCGTCCCATGCTTGCGACATGTTGAATGCCTGCACGGCCTGTCCTGCGGCGCCTTTGCCGAGATTGTCCAGCGCGCTGAAGAGCAGCAACCGGCCGGTGCGCGGATCGTGACGCACCGCGATATCAACGAAGTTCGTTCCCGCGACGTGTTTGGAGTCCGGCAGATGCGGCACCATGCGGATGAAAGGCCTCCCGGCGTAGTCCTCAGCCCAAGCTTTTTCAACCGCGCCGGCATCAGCGCCGTTGTCCGGCGGGACGACGATCGTCGAGATCATACCCCGTGTCACGGGCACGAGGTGCGGTGTGAAACTGACAGTGACGGCAGAGCCGGCGGCAAGGGCAAGCTCCTGCTCGATCTCGGAAAGATGCCGGTGCTTCGGCACACCGTAAGCACGCAGGCTTTCGTTGCATTCCGCAAAAAGGTAGGAAACCTCGGCCTTCCGACCCGCGCCGCTCACACCGCTGAGGCTGTTGATCACGATCGAGGACGCATCGAGCAGCTTCCGCCGCAAGAGCGGAACAAGCGGGACCAAAATGCTCGTCGGATAACACCCCGGGCACGCGAGCAAGCCGGCGTCTTTGAGCGCTTTCTCACCGCAAATCTCCGGCAGCGCATAGACCGATTCCGCCAACAACTCCGGCGCCGGATGCTTCCCGCCGTAAAACTCCGCAAAGACCTCGGCCGACTTGAGCCGGAAGTCCGCGCTGAGATCGACCACTTGGATTCCGGCCGACCGCAAAGGCGCGGCAAACTCCGCCGCCAGTCCGTGCGGCAATGCGAGGAATACCGTCGTCGCGCCGGATTTTTTCAGCGCCTCGACCGAAGGCTCGACAAATCTCATGGCGGCAATGTCCGAACCGGCCATTCTCGGAAAGACTTCCGCCAAAGTCCGGCCCGCCGACTGCCGTGACGTCACCGCCACGACCCCGACCCGCGGATGCCGCGCAAGCAAGGCGACCAACTCCTCGCCGGAGTAGCCGCTCGCGCCGACAATGGCTGCCTTCACTTTTTGCATGCGGCGGTTCTAGCGTTTCCCGCGCCGCAAGGAAACGCGCAAAAATCAAAGCTGGTCGCAGGGAATACCGGACGCACCCCCCAAAAAAGAGCCGGCCGCTTCGGAAGCCACCGAGCAATCACTGGACCTTCAGCCGGATCACCTGTTCGGTGCCCGGCAGAGGCTTCGGCGCATTCGGGCCGAAAAAGTGCTCGTGCGTCAGGACCATCCCCGTGTGATGCGCGGCCTGCAAGGTCCAAAGCATGAACAGGCATGCGGCCACCGCCACCAAACGCGCCAGCAAGGACACACCCGGGATCAAATTGCTGAAAAACACCACCGCAGCCGCGACTGCCGCGATCCACGAAGCCGCCAGCATGAGGTCGGAGGCGTTCTTGTGCTCCTGCACTGCCAGAGCCGTCGATTCGCCGACATAACGGATCGCCGCCGCCTCCTCCGCACCTGTGCGGTGCGCCCACGTCCCCCCCAGCGCACCGAGCAACATGCAAAGCAATGCGAGACGCACAATGTAGCGGTTCGGCCAGAGCAGCGACGACACAACCGCGACCGTCCCCAGCAGAAGGAACGCCACGGGAAAGTGCACCGCGAAGGGATGGACCGGATCCGGCAGGTGAAGCATGGCTGCGAATGTGACGCCCGGAAACCCGGTGATCAAACCTTCCTCTTCAAAGTCCGCGGCATGACCCGCAACCCCTCGGACGCCGCAACTTTGCGCTGGCGCTGTTTTCCGCCAGCACCGCGGCGCGAATAAAAACTTTCTGCAAATCAAGGAAATCCGGCCGCCTGAGCAAACCCCGGCGCAAGTCGCTGCACAATTCGGCCAAAACGGCACTCTCCTGCACCGCCGTGATTTCGCCCCGGAATCTTTTCAAATAAAACGCGTTGGGAACCTCGACCTCGTGGAGCGGGGTAAAAGCCAGCGGGATGCCCAAGCCCCGCAAAACGTCTTCCGCCTCGTCCGAACCGGGCTCATCGAGGTATCTTTTGACGACGATCGGGGAATCCGCGTAGGCAAGGCTCATGACTCGCCGCGTTCGTAGCTCACGATTTCCTCGGCCGGGGCCGGCCCCGAACCCTTCGGAAAAACACGCCTCCGCCAGGCCGAGAGATCTGGCCATTTCGCAATCGACCCGCCCACGGGGAGCGACGCCGGGACCGGTCGCGCGAATTTTCGCCCCCGCTTGGTGATCTCCAGCTCCTCGCCCGCCTCGCTCCACCGCGAAATGCCCGCGAAATTGTTGCGCAGGTCAGCCACGACCGCCGACTTCATGCTACATGCACCTATCATGAGCGATCCATGCCGTCAAAATTCTCCTCGGTGGACTCTGCGCGCGCCGCAGTTAAGAATCCCGAATCCGCGATGTTCGAAGAATTCCTGCAACAATCCCTCGCCGATCTCGAGACGCGGCATAGACTTCGCCGGCTCCGCGTTTCCGATCTGCCCGCCGGCCCGCTCGTGCGCTTCGGGGGAAAAACGCTGCACAATTTCGCCTCCAACGACTACCTCGGCCTCGCCGCTCATCCCGATGTCATCGGCGCCGCCCTCGAAGCCACGCGCGAATTCGGTGCCGGCACCGGGGCTTCGCGTCTTGTCACCGGCACGCAAAAGCCCCACTGCGATCTGGAAGAAAAAATTGCGTCCTTCAAAAGCACCGCCTCGGCACTCGTTTTCAGCAACGGCTACGCGGCGAGCATCGGCACATTGCAGGCGCTGGCCGGCAAAGACGATGTCGTCCTCCTGGACAAATTGAGCCATGCCTGTCTCGTCGATGGCGCGCGCCTGAGCGGTGCGGCACTGCGCCCTTTCCACCACAACGACGCGGACCACCTCGACCATCATCTCAGGTGGGCGCGCGAAAAGCATCCGCAAGCCCGCGTTTTCATCGTCACGGAATCTGTCTTCAGCATGGACGGCGATCTTGCGCCGCTGCGCGACATCGTCGATTTGAAAGACCGCTACGGCGCCACCCTTATTCTCGACGAAGCCCACGCCACCGGTGTTCTGGGACGCGGCGGACGCGGTCTCGCCGACAAACTCGGACTTTCCAACCGCATCGAAGTGCAAATGGGAACGCTGGGCAAAGCCCTCGGCAGTTCCGGCGGTTACATCGCCGGCTCGCGCGCACTCGTCGATTTCCTCGTCAACCGTGCGCGCAGCTTCATCTTCTCCACCGCAGCCCCGGCCTCGACCGCCGCCGCAGCTTCCGCCGCACTCGACATCAGCTCCGGACCCGAAGGCGACAAACGCCGCGCCAAACTGCGCGAACTGGCCGCGCACTTTGACCCCGCACCGGCCGCGGCCATCCATCCCTTGACCATCGGCGCGGAAGACGACACGCTCCGCGCCTCGGAACAAATGGCACAGCTGGGGTTTCACGTGCCGGCCATCAGGCCGCCCACCGTGCCGAACGGAACCTCGCGCCTGCGCGTCAGCCTGTCCGCCGCCCACGATTCGGAGGTGGTGCGCACCCTCGCCGCCGCCCTGCGCGCCGTCGCAAACCCGGTCAATCCCGCCGCCGGCAATCCGGACACCGTGTGCCCGGTCTGCGGCGCGACGCTGATCTCGGAAAAATGCAAAGTTGTCTGCCGCAGCGCAACCTGCGGCTACCGAATTGTTTTCAATTGCTCGGAATTCTGACCCGCCCAAAATCACCGACCATGTCAGCCCGCTCCACCGAACCCGCCGTCAAACGCGTCCCCACCCGGGACGAAATCCCGGAAACCGACCGCTGGGATCTCGCGCATCTCTACGCCGACGACACCGCGTGGGAAAAAGAGTTCGCGGATCTGCAGCAGCGCTATCCGCAGATCGCCCGATTCCGCGGCCATCTGGCCGGGTCCCCCGCCTCGCTTCTGGCCGCGCTTGAATTCGAAAAGAGCATCGACCAGCCCCTCGAGCGCCTCGCCACCTACGCCAGCCTGCGCGTCAGCGAAAACGCCTCGGATCCGGTTTTTCTCGAACGCGAGGCGCGCCTGCAAAACCTCCATACCGACATCGTGGAGAAGTGCTCTTTCATCAGCCCCGAGTTGATGGCCATTCCCGACGAGCGCTTCGCCACGCTCGCGGCCGCGCCCGAACTCGCCCCTTGGCGCACGGTGCTTGAACGTTTGCGCCGCTTCAAACCGCACACCCTCGCGGAAAACGAAGAGCGCCTCCTCGCCATGAGTTCGCAACCCTTGGCCGGACACGAAGAAACCTTTTCCCAGCTCACCAATGTCGACCTCAAGTTCGGCCTCATCACCGATGCGCGGGGGCAACAGGTCGAACTCAGCCAGAGCAGTTTCAGCTCGTTTCTGGTCAGACCCGACCGCGACCTGCGCCGGCGCGCGTTCCACCAATTTTACGAGGAGTTCTCCGACCATAAATTCACGCTCGCCAGCACGCTTGCCAGCTCCGTCCGCACCGATGTCTTCCAAGCCAAGGCGCGCAACTATCCGTCCGCCCTTGCCGCCGCCCTCTTCCGCAACAACATCCCGACGGCTGTCTATGACAACCTCATCTCGACAGTCCGCGCCAATCTCGCCCCGCTCTGCCGCTACTACGAACTCCGCCGCCGCGCTCTCGGCATCGACGAGATCCATCATTACGACACCTATGTTCCGATCGTTCCGAAAATCACCACGCACCTGACTTTCGATGAAGCCATCGACCGCACCATCGCGGCCGTTGCACCGCTCGGCGCGGAATACGCGCGCGAACTCGAGGCAGGACTGCGCGGCCGCTGGTGCGACCGCTACGAGTCGAAAGGCAAACGCAGCGGCGCCTTCTCCAGCGGATGTTACGGGTCCCCGCCCTACATCCTTATGAATTACAAACCGGATGTCTTCGCCGACATGTTCACGCTCGCCCACGAAGCTGGACACTCCATGCACACGTGGTATGCCCAGAGGCACCAGACTTTCCAGGATCACCATTACCCGATCTTCCTTGCCGAGGTCGCCTCGACCTTCAACGAGGAACTGCTGACCCATCACCTGCTCGGTCAGACGGACGATCCGCAAATGAAAGCGTATCTCCTCAACCGACAGATCGACGACCTGCGGGGCACGATTTACCGGCAAACCATGTTCGCGGAATTCGAGAAGATCATCCACGAGCGGCAGGAGGCAGGCGAGGCCCTGACACTCGACACGCTCACCAAGATCTATCACGAACTTCTCGTCGCGTATTTCGGCCCGGACTTCACCCTCGATCCGCAGCTCGACCTCGAGTGCCTGCGCATTCCTCATTTCTACAGCGCGTTCTACGTTTACCAATATTCCACCGGGATGAGCGCCGCCATTGCCCTCTCGCGGCAAGTCCTCGAAACCGGCGATCCGACACGCTATCTGGGCTTCCTCCAGTCCGGCGGCAAGCAATACCCGATCGAGACGCTCCAAGCCGCCGGCGTGGACATGACCTCCCCCGCCCCCGTCGAAGCGGCCCTCGCTCTGTTCGCCCGGCGCGTTGACGAACTGGCCGGTTTGCTCGGCATCGATCTCGACGAAAAATCCCGCGTGGCATGAAACGCGCTTTCCTCGACAAAATCCTCGCCCGCCTCCGCCGCATCCAGCCGGAGGAAGTCGAGGCGTTTTTCGTCGAACTCGCCCGCGACAAGCGTTTCCTCGAAACCATCTTCAACGCCATCAGGGAAGGCGTCATCGTGACCGACACCGCCGGCACGGTCATCTACATGAACGATGCGGCGGGCATGCTCTTCGGACTCGACCCTGCCGCGGCACTCGGTCGCCCCCTCGCGGAAAACATCAGCGGTCTGCGCTGGAAAGAACTCGCACAGGGCCGCGAAGTCGTCACCCGCGACATCGAGGTCTTTCATCCCGGCCACCGCATCCTCAATTTTTACGTCGTCCCGCTCATGGCCGAGGACGACGACAGACCAGGAGACCGCCAGCACGTCGGCTACGCGTTGATCATGCGGGATTTCACCGAGCGCCACCGCGCGGCGCAGGAAACCCTCGAGAGCGAGCGCATAGCCGCCTTGCAACTTCTTGCCGCCGGCGTCGCCCATGAAATCGGCAACCCGCTCAATTCCCTGACCATCCACCTCCAACTCCTCGAACGCCGCCTGCGAAAAATACCCGAAGAAGAACGAGCACAGTTCACCCAACCGCTGTCCGTCGCCCAGGAGGAAATCAAACGCCTCGACAGCATCGTCACCCAATTCCTCCGCGCCATCCGCCCCGCCCCTTTGCAGCGCGCGCCGAACGACCTCAACTCGCTCGTGCGCGATGCCGCCGCCTTCCTCGCCCCCGAACTCAAATCGCGCAATGTCCTCCTCGAACTCGACCTCGCACCCGGACTCCCGGTTCTCGACGTTGACCAGGACCAACTCAAGCAGGCGTTCTACAACATCATCAAAAACGCCAGCGAAGCGATGAAGCAGGGCGGTTTGCTGAAAATCCGCACCGGCTCCGACGGCGAGTGGGTCAACGTCACCTTTGCCGACACCGGAGGAGGCATGACGCAGGAGGCCATGGCCCGCGTATTCGAGCCCTACTTCACGACAAAAAAAACAGGCAGCGGCCTCGGCCTCATGATCACCCAGCGCATCGTCCGCGCACATGGCGGCGAAGTTGTGCTGGAGAGCGATCCCGGCAGGGGACTGCGGCTGACCATCAGGCTGCCCCGTCGCGACCGCCAGGTGCAGATGTTGCCCCCCGCGCCGCTCCCGTTGCCCGCACCCCCGCCATCGCCGGACGCGACAAGATAGGACCGGCCGAAGCTGCGGTGCATCGCGTTGCCTCGCGGGCGCCGCGACCGTATTGTGAGTGCCATGGGCGCCAAACGTGAGGATACCAAACCCCACTCGCCGCACCTGCAGCATGCGCTCAAGCATCTGCACGAGTCCGAATACGGTGGCACACACGCCACCAACGCAAGCCTCGCCGGCGCAACCGGACTTTCCCTCGAGCGCGCCGCCGAACTCGCAGGCGAACTCTCCGGCGCCGGGCTCGCGGTTTCCTCGGCCGCGGGCCTGCAACTCACCGAAGCCGGACGCGAACAGGCGCGGCGCATCGTGCGTGCCCACCGCATCTACGAAACCTACCTCGCCCACCAAACGGGGGTGACGAGCGACAAGTGGCACCGCCACGCGGACCACGCGGAGCATCGACTTTCCGCGCGCGACGTCGATGCGCTCGCCGACCGACTCGGCCGCCCGCGCTACGACCCCCACGGCGATCCCATCCCCACGCGCGAAGGCACGCTGCCGCCGCGCCGGGGAGAACCGTTGGACGCCGCAAGCGCAGGAAGCAATGTTGTCGTCACTCACCTCGAAGACGAACCCGAGGGATTTTACCGCCGCGCGGCCGCCCTCGGCATCGTGGCCGGAGCACGCCTGCATTTGATCGCACGCACCCCGGGGTTGCTTCGGCTGCGCATCGAGGACCGCGAGTGCGATCTGCCGCTCGACGTGGCGGGTGCCATCCAGGTCGAGCCTTGCGCGCCTCCGCCACCCATGCGCGCGCTGTCCTCGTTGCGCACCGGCGAAGCGGCCAAGGTTGTCGGACTTTCCCCGTCCATCATCGGAGGCGAACGCCGCCGCCTTCTCGACCTCGGGCTCGTTCCCGGCACGCTCGTGGAGCGCGACTTCGACAGCATGCTCGGGAGCCCCACGGCTTACCGCGTCCGCGGGGCGACCATCGCCCTGCGCAAAGAGCAATCGGACCGCATTTTCGTGGAGGCCTGAACGGTGTCGAACTGCCCGCCATCGACCTGCGAGACCTGCGCCGCCAACAAAGCGGAACTACGGCGACTCGGACTCCGGCTCGGACGCTGGGATTTTGTCGTTGCCTTGGCCGGCAATCCCAACGTGGGCAAGAGCACAGTCTTCAACCTGCTGACCGGGCTGCGCCAGCACACCGGCAATTGGCCGGGCAAAACCGTGTCGCGCGCCGAGGGTGCCTTCGACCTCGACGGAAAGCGTTACAAAGTCGTGGACCTGCCGGGCACCTACTCGCTGCTTGGCACCACGCCCGACGAGGAAGTGACGCGCGAATTTCTTCTCTTCGGCCGCCCCGATGTCACGCTCGTCGTGGCCGACGCCACCTGCCTCGAACGCAATCTCGCCCTCCTTTTGCAGATCCTGCAAATCACCGGACGC
This sequence comes from Chthoniobacterales bacterium, assembly GCA_018883245.1. NCBI lineage: Bacteria > Pseudomonadati > Verrucomicrobiota > Spartobacteria > Chthoniobacterales > Chthoniobacterales bacterium. Next base: position 7,308 of record VEQL01000019.1, on the reverse strand, counting down.
GTCGTGCTCTGCCTCAACCTCATCGACGAGGCCCGCGCGCACGGACTCGAGATCGATGCGCGCGGCATCGCCCGCGAACTGGGCATTCCCGTCGCCGCCACGGCCGCCCGGATCGGCGAAGGACTCGACGATCTTCTCGTCGCCATCCGTGATGTCGCCACCGGCGCACTCGCCGCACGTCCACGCGGGCCTGAGGCCATGCCGGACGGGCTGCGCGAACCGGTGGCCAGACTTTCCGGCCGCCTGCGCGCCGCTTACCCGCACCTCGACAATCCCGAGTGGATCGCGCTTCGCCTGCTGGAGGGCGACCCGCGCATCGCCACCGCCCTGCAGAAAGGCGAGTTCGAGCAATCCCGCAATGCTGCATGAGCGATCCTGCTGACATCCTACGCGAAGCCGAGGAACTGCGCTGGCAGCTGAGTCCGCATTTCCAGGACGAGATCGCCGGGGAAGTCAGTCGCGCGGCGTCCGCTCTCGCCTCACGCCACGTGCGGGCGACGGGCGATGCCTCTCGCATCGGGTGGCAGCGCAGACTCGATCGTGCTCTCACCGGGCGCTGGACCGGCATCCCGGCCATGGCCCTGCTGTTCGCACTCGTCCTGTGGATCACCATCGAAGGCGCAAACGTTCCATCGGGAGCGCTTGCGTCCCTGCTCGTCGATACGCTCCACCCGTGGCTCAAAGCCCGGGCGCTCGCGCTTGGTTTCTGGCCTTGGCTCGCCGGACTCCTCATCGACGGCATGTATCTATCCGGCGCGTGGGTCGTGAGCGTCATGTTGCCGCCTATGGCGATTTTCTTTCCGCTCTTCACTCTGCTTGAAGACTTCGGCTACCTCCCGCGCGTCGCGTTCAACCTCGACCGCATATTTCAAAAAGCCGGCGCTCACGGCAAACAGGCGCTGACGATGACCATGGGGCTCGGTTGCAACGCGGCGGGTGTCGTGGCCACGCGTATCATCGATTCGCCGCGCGAACGACTCATCGCCATTCTCACCAACAACTTCTCGCTCTGCAACGGGCGATGGCCCACGCAAATCCTCATGGCCACCGTCTTCGTCGGCGCGCTGGCTCCACCGGCCGTCGCCGGTCTTGTCGCGGCCGGAGCCGTCTTCTCCGTGGCCGTGCTCGGGTTCGCTTGCGCGCTCGGTGCATCGTGGCTGCTCTCCCGCACCTTGCTCCAGGGCGAAGCCTCCTCGTTCAGCCTCGAACTCCCGCCCTACCGTCCTCCGAATATCCTGCGGGCCCTCTACACCTCGCTCATCGACCGCACGCTTTTCGTCCTTTGGCGCGCCGTCGTGTTCGCCGTCCCGGCCGGCGCCGTCATCTGGCTCATCGCCAATATAAACGCGGGCGGACACAGCCTCGCGTGGTGGATGGTCGCCGGACTCGATCCGCTGGCGTGGATCATGGGACTCACCGGCGTCATTCTCGTCGCTTACATCGTCGCGATTCCGGCCAATGAGATTGTCATACCGACCATACTGATGCTGACGGTTCTGCTCACCGGATCCGACGTGACCGGGGCCCCCGGAGCGGGAGTCATGTTCGAGACCGAGGACCACATTTTGCACGGACTTCTGACCGCGGCGGGATGGACAACGCTCACAGCCATCTGCCTCATGCTCTTCAGCCTCCTGCACAACCCGTGCTCCACCACGCTTTATACAATTTACAAGGAAACCGGCAGCTGGCGCTGGACCTTCCTCTCCGCAGCTCTACCGCTGGCGCTCGGCTTTGTCGCGTGCAGTTCCGTCGCTTTCGTGTGGCGGATGTTGGCGGGAGGCTGAATTCCCTCAGCGGGACGCGGACTCGGCCAAACGGACCGGAACCCCTCTCGCCGCGAGAAATTTTTTCACATCGCCCACCGTGTATTCGCCGAAATGGAAAATGCTGGCGGCTAGGACGGCATCCGCTCCCGCTTGGAGCAAAACGTCGGCCATGTGTTCGAGCTTTCCCGCACCCCCGCTGGCAATCACGGGAATGCTCACCGCTTGGCTCACGGACCGCACCAAGTCCATGTCATAACCCTCCTTGGTTCCGTCGGCATCCATGCTGGTGAGCAGAATTTCGCCCGCGCCGAGGTCGGCGACGCGCTTGGCCCAGGCCACGGCCTCGAGATCCGTCGGATTCCGGCCACCGTGCGTGTAAACAGTCCACCCACCCCCGGGACGCCGCCGTGCGTCGATCGCCACCACGATGCATTGCGATCCGAACCGTTCCGCGCCTTCCCGCACCAACTCAGGACGCTGGATGGCCGAGGTGTTCACGCTGACTTTGTCCGCACCGGCAAGCAGCATGATTTTCATATCCTCGACCGAGCGGATTCCGCCACCCACAGTGAGCGGCATGAAGCACTCGGACGCGGTCCGCTCGACCACATCGACCATTGTGGCACGGTCATCCGACGATGCGGTGATGTCGAGAAACACCAACTCGTCCGCGCCCTGCGCATCGTAGGCCTTGGCGCACTCGACCGGATCGCCCGCATCGCGGAGTTCTAGAAATTTCGTTCCTTTCACGACTCTCCCGCCGGTCACGTCAAGGCAGGGGATGATTCTTTTTGTCAGCACGCGGCGAGGATGCCCTCACGGGAGATTCGGCGCAATCCACAGATATAGCGTTGCCACGGCGGGCCTTGTTTTTTACGGTTCGCCGATGCGCCGAGTCCTGAAACCGCTGGTTGCCGTTTTGCTGGCGTCCGTTCTCGCCGGGTGCGCCGGCGGCGGGCACATCGGAGGCTTCCGCACTGTGGTCGTTGATGCGGGCCACGGCGGCATCGACAAGGGTGCGCGGGGCGTTGATGGCTCACTGGAGAAAAAATACACCCTCGACACAGCCAAGCGGATCGAGCGCGGGCTCCGCTCGAAGGGATACCGCGTGATCATGACGCGCAAAGGAGATTACTTTGTTCCCCTGCCGACGCGCGCGGCGATTTCCAACCGCCAACGGGGCGCAATCTTCGTCAGCGTGCACTACAATGACGCCCCGCGTTCCGCGCCGAACGGGACGGAGACTTACTATTTCAACTCCCGTTCGTATCCCCTTGCCGCCCATATCCAGCGCGAACTGGCCCGCATCTCCTACAATCGCGGCGTGAAAACTGCGCGCTTCCATGTGCTGCGCAACAATGCGAGGCCTGCCGTTTTGGTGGAACTCGGCTTCCTTTCGAATCCGACGGAAGCGCGGCGCATCCGCTCCGCGGGCTACCGTCAGCGTCTTGCCGATGCCGTGGTCAGGGGCGTCAGCAAATCCTCGAGGTAAAACCGGATCTTCACGGCAGATCCCGCGGCGGTGAAGTCGCGATGCCAGCGATAACACGGCCGAAAATTTCCGCGGACTCCAGCCGACTCCCGTCGGATCCCGGCGCGAGATTTTTGAACAACCGCTCATAGGAAATGCTGCATTGCAGGCGGCGCTGCGACTTGTCGATTTTCGGGTTGATCTGGATCACCGACTCCGAAAATGGCGGCTCCTTCTTCCGCCGGAGAACCTCCCTGCGCACCTCGGCGATGGGCATGGATGTGTCCCTTACCAGCTTATCCAGAGTCTCGAGGTCGGCGCGCTTCACCGGCGACCACAGATTTCGCCACTGCTGGGGCGTGACATGCGCGACCAGCGATTGCACGAATTTCTTTTCGTCCCCCGATTGCTCCCAAAACCCCACGATAAGGAGGAAAGGTTCATCGATGTCGTATTGCCTCAAGGCGTCGCCCATCCCGACCGGTTGGCCGAACTTCGTGGCCTTGGGATTGACAGGAACACCCCCGTGCTCGGTGTTTGCCGATGCCGGAATGTCCCATTTGGCGATCGGACCCTGCGGGCGATATCCGCCGAAGAAAACGTCGGCCACCCAGTGCTCGAAGCTCAGCCCGTGTTTCTGGACCTCGGAGGCAAAGACGGAAGAAAACCAAAGGAGAGTCGCGATCACGCTGATACGTGCGCCGGTCGCCAACTGCGAAGAACACGGCCTGTGCATCCGGATGCCAGGCGCGGCGCCTCGTCTGCAAAACATGCCCGCAAAAACAGCCCCGAGGCATACCAAAAGCCCGGAGTGATCCGCGTGTTGCATCCCGTTGACCGGACACTAGCGTTCGGCGCAAAAGCAGCCAAAGAAAATCCTGACTACTTGCTGCTCACAGCCACACCGAGAGCGAGTCCGGGACACTTGTGACCCGCCAGGCGAGCCCAAGGCATCCAAGGCCGCAAAAAAGTCTTGCCCACAATTCAAACGAGCGTTTGAATTGCCGCATGTTCAAACATGCCCGGACAACATTCCTTGTGATGTTTGCCGCCGTCTCCACGCTGCGCGCGCAAGGCGAACGTATCGCATTCGATTTCACCGGAGTCAGCCCGGCGCTGAACCTTCCCTGGACAAAGACATCCGTCATGGAATCCGGCCTGACGACACAAGGTTGGACAGCCGGTGCCGGCATAACACCAGCAACCGGAGATAACCGCCTCGCTTTTTCGGTTTCGAGCGATGCCAACCTCAGCACCCTGGCGCAAGCGCGCGCCAACAGCGCGTTTCTTTCCGTGCGGGTTGCTTCATCGAGCCAGACGCTGAACCTGAACTCCAATCGTGTCGCTTTCACCATCCGGCGCGAGAATTGGCATTCTCCACTTCAATACGCGGTGTTCACGAGCGTGGACAACTTCACTTCACCGGTCTTTGCCACGCCCTTGCTGGATAATTCCAACACGGCAACCGACGACTTCTCCTTTCTCATTCCCGCCACGGGATACGGAAATCTGTCGGGCAGCGTCGAGTTTCGCATTTATCCGTTTTCTGCGCGCTACACGGGCCATGCCGCATCTCTCACGGCATTTTCGATCCGCTCCCCAGTCCAGACTTACACACTGAACCTCACGGCCACCGCGGGCGGATCCGCGTCCACAGCGCCGTCCGGGAGCACTTTCGAAGCCGGGCAAGTCGTGCAAGTCACTGCCACACCCGCGGCCGGTTACACTTTCAGCGGTTGGACGGGAGATGCCACAGGCGAAACCAATCCGCTTTCGGTGACGATGAACTCGGATCTTTCGGTCGTAGCCAACTTCCTGCCGAAACCGGCGCCCCGCATGGATCTGGGCGGCAACCTCGATGCGCTCACCGACTGGACCACGGCGTGGGTTTTCAAAGACTGCTTCAAGTTGGCCCGCACGTGGATGACCCGCAGTGCATCCGGCAGCGAGTGGGAAAGCAACCAGACGCCTCTAACCGATGCAAACGGTTGGCCCCTGGCAGTTCCGTTCACGCCAGCCGGCGGCAGTCCTCAGATATTGCACACCCTCCTGCCGCTTTACGGCCCCGGGATCTACACTGTGCGCCTGCAAGGTGTCGGGAGGGTCGATCTGATTCCCCCGAACGGAGGCGCCCGCCAGACCGTCACGGCAGCAGGCGGCACGACCGTGCGCACTTTCACCTTCAGCCCGACACTTGCCGACAACATGCTCTACCTCGAGGTTCGCGAATCATCGGGATCCAACCCCGTGCGCAATATCGAGATCATCGCCCCGGGACAGGACACCAAACTTGCCGCAGAACCGTTCCACCTCGATTTTATCGCCTCGCTGGCCCCCTACCGTTGCCTCCGTTTCATGGACTGGATGCAAACGAATCTTCTGCCTTGGGAGAATGTCACCCCTTTGAGCGACTGGGCGCAGCGCACCACCGCAGCAACCTGCACGCAGACGCGGCGCGAGGGCGTAGCTCACGAATACGTCATTGCCCTGGCCAACCAGACGCACAAAGACCCCTGGATCTGCATTCCCCATGCTGCGGACGACAATTACGTGCGCGAGACAGCAAGACTCTATCGCGATGCACTCGATCCCGATCTCGAGCTTTATGTCGAGTATTCCAACGAAACATGGAACGGCGGTTTCATGCAGACCACCTATATTCAAGATCGCGGGAAAGAACTCGGCCTCGACCCGGACCGCTGGCAGGCCGGACAGAAATTCGTCGCCCGTCGCTCGGCGGAAATTTTCGCCATTTTCGGGCAGGAGTTCGGCACCGCCAACCGCCACCGCGTTGTCAACGTGCTCGCCACCCAGGCTGCGGGTGCCGGCGGTGTCACGCAGACACGCATCGACGCCATGGCAAATCCGGCCATCAACGCCTCGGGCACGCAACCTGACGCGCTGGCCATCGCACCTTACTTCGGGGTGAATTACGAACCGGGGGATGCAGTGCCGACCGCAGCACAAGTTGTCACCACACTCTCACAGGCCGCGATCGCCGAGGCGACAGCATGGACCAAAGAGCACCGGCAACTTGCCGACGAGCGCGGCTGGCGACTGGTATGCTACGAAGGCGGTCAGCACTTCGTTGGCATAGCCGGAGCGGAGAACAATGCCACGCTGACGGGCATCCTCCACGCAGCCAACCGCGATGCCCGCATGCAGGAGCGCTACCGCGAATATCTGGTCGCGCTTGAAAGCGAGGGAGTGGATCTGTTCGTCAACTTCTCCCATGTCAGCGGCTGGTCGCAATGGGGAAGTTGGGGCGTTATCGAACACCAGCAGCAACCGGCGGCCGATGCACCCAAATGGCGTGCGCTTTCCGATTGGGCGCTCGATCTGGCCGCGCGACGCGACGCAGTGTCGGTCCTTCCATCGGCACCGGGCGGAACTTGGTCGCTCCGCGCGACCCTGCGTCCGGGCCGCCGCTACGCTGTCGAATCAAGCACGGACCTCGCCGCTTGGAGCACCTTGGCAGGGCTGGAAAACATCCGCGGAGACGGCGTGACGGCGGAACTGGATGTTCCCGTTGCGAGCGAGCAACGACGATTCTGGCGCTTGCGATCGCACGACTGACCCCGGCGGGCGGCAGCGCGACGCCGAGGGGAAAGATCCGGGAGAAAAGTAGAACTCAGGCCGAGCGCCGCCGGCGTTTGACGCCGAGCATGGCGAGGTTGCGCTTGAGGCCGGCTTCGAGCGCGGATGCTTCTTCGTCGCTCAGATTGGCGGCATTGGCCAACGCAGTCTGGGCGCGCTCGACGGCTTTGGCCACGGCATCCTCGTCGATCTCGCCTTCGCCGGCAACCATGTCTGTGAGAATGGAAATACGTCCCGGCGTGATCTGCGCGAACCCTTCGCCCAGGGCCGCGTAAGTCGTCTTGCCATCGTGAGTGACTGCCATTTCCCCTGGCTCGAGCATTGTCATGACCGGCTCGTGGTGGGGCAGCACGCCGATTTCTCCGGTCGTGGTGGGCAACACGACCATGTCCACCTCGCCCGAACGGGAGACCCCCGCGGGCGAAACAATCTCGAAATGGATTTTGGCCGCCACTTATTTGCGCACGGTCT